>QIGA01000084.1 GCA_003229915.1 Chloroflexota bacterium | reverse complement strand
ACTTTCATAACTAAGCATTAGTCTGGCTAGGAGGGTGTCCGAAAACTCGGTAGCGTTGCCACTCCTGTGGCAACGTATTCTCCGTCGTGACAGGAGTCACGACGCTACACAGCTCCAGGCACGGTTGGAGCAGATGCTCCAACCTACCCGTAATTCTCAGACAGGCTCCGAAGGGCTCGCAATGACACCCAAAATTCTGGCTTTTAAAGCCAATCGTTGATTTCAGGGCTGTCAGAGCGATTGACAAACCGATCTTAATCGCGTATAAATGCTACGATTGAAGTCACACTGTTGCCTCATAGACTACCTTCCACTTGCAGCGTAATGCTAACACAAAGCGAAAAGGAGAGGAAATGCGAAAGTTAGCAGCCATGTTAGTCCCCCTCTTGATCCTAGCGGCTGTCCTCGTCACAAGCGGCTGCGGCGGAGGGGAATCGCCCACCACCACTCCAACTGCCTCGCCAACACCTGCCCCACCTACCCTCACTCCCACCGCCACAGTTGAGCCCACGCCGGAGCCCACGGTTGCGCCCACACCCACGATCACGCCAGCTCCCACGCCCACCGCCACACTATTGAGCACAGACCCGCCCAGCCGCTTCCGCGGCACAGCGCAACTAAATGGCGCTAATGTGGCTGACGGTACCATAATAACGGCTATAGTGAGAGGTGATGAATACACCACGACCACACCAGTAGAAGTCTATGGCCCCTCGACATACGCCATAAAGATAGTACCGCCGGCAGATACGGCTTACGCAGAGGGGACAGCCGTAACTTTCAAGATAGGGGATTATACCGCAGATCAGACGGGAGGCTGGGAAACAGGCGGCAACATTCAGTTGAATCTTACCGCTTCCTCAACGTAATGAGATAATCATGCCGAATTTGGGGGCAAAAGCTATTGACATACGTAGGATAGTCTGCTACTCTGCTTCGCAGTAATTCATATGGAAAGGAGACGGTTGTAATGCAAGCTTACTGTATGAAGTGCCGGGGCAAGACGGAAATCAAGAATCCCAAAGCGATCACGATGAAGAACGGAAAGCCGGCAACCCAGGGTGTGTGCCCCATGTGTGGCACCAAGGTATTCAGAATCGGTAAGGCATAATAGTCGAATCGAACAACAATAGCTGCGCCCACTGTGGAAATGGAGTCCATTTCAGTGGGCTCAGTTATTGTATCCAAAAGTTCACAGGAAACTTAGTTCCGATAGCAAGACCCGACATCTTCCTCTCAGCAAAACCGTGGATAATCTATCGAGTTCTAGGTTACCCAGTTCACCATCCACCTCAGGGCGTCCCAGTAGCTCTCCGCCATAGGCAGTCCTGAGATAACGGGGAAGAAAAGGACGAAGCCGGCGACATTGAGGGCCAGATAGCCCACTATGGCCCTTCTACCCCACCTGTACCGACTCCAAAGCCACTCTATCCAGAGTGTAACGGCGAGGATTACGAACAGCACATTGGGGTAGAAATGGTAGATGAAGAGAACCCGTCCGATCAGGGCGAATATCAGCCACTGTGCCAGGAAGGGGATCAGGATAAAAGTGGCGATCCTGTTCCTGCGCTTCACCGCAAGCCATATCGTGGCTATCATCGCAGGGATGCCCGCCCACCAGAGGGCGGGATTACCCAGAGAGGCGATGTAAGAGGTGGTGTCAGCGAAGTTCCCTACGTACACCCATAGAGGCCGGAGCATCAGGGGCCACGTCCACCAAGCGGAACTGAAGGGATGCCCTGCTGTCAGTCCGGAATGGAATCTAAGCATAAAGAACTGTTGGTTCCAGAAATCTCTCAAGTCCCAACCCGCCAGGAAGTAGGGGATGTAGGAAAGCATGTAGACGGCCGCCGCCGCGCCCAAGCCGCCTATGAACCAGTAGACCTCATTCCTGGAGCTTGGCTTGCGCCATTTCAGCAGAATCAGAAGCAGTGCCAGGCCAACAAAACCCCACATGACGACCCACTTGGTGGCGAACCCAAATCCAAAGAATACGAGGCTCAGGAAGAGGTATCTCCCCCTATGTTCCGGGGCTTGCCAGTACAAGTAGAAGAAGTAGAACATGGCCATGACGAAGAACAGGACGAAGGTCTCAGGCGTCACAATACGAGACTGGGTAAAGTGCATGAAGTCAAATGTCAGCAGGAAGGCGGCGACAAATCCTGCGCGGGGCGATCCAAACATGCGCCGGGCAAACTGATAGATGAGAGGAATCATCAGGGCTGCGAAGATGACCCCGACGATGCGCCAGGCGAAGGGATTGTGCCCAAAGAGCCCTATGCTGGCGGCAATGATGAGTTTGCTCATCGGCGGGTGAGTCCTCTCCCCGTAGGGAATCTCCAGCTTCAAATGCTCCTCGGCTGCGCGGACGTAGTATATCTCATCGAAGTAAGTACCCGATTTGTGGCTGGCCGGCTGATCAACAAGGTACTGCTCGTCGATAAGGGCTACTCCCTGCCCTGTACCCCCTTCGTCTATGACCTCGCTTATATCCAGCTTCTGGTCGCCCGAGAATAAGGCCACTTCCCCAATTCGCCCCGAGCCCCCTTTGAACGCCAGTCGAACATATCTGGTCTCCTGCCCCAGAGAGATATCTTCCCACTTCCGCCAGACCCCGGACCTCGACAGGTTGGTCTGGAAGTTCCAGTCATCCGGTGAGCCCCAGTAGACGTCTACATCGACATCACTGGCATCCTGCAAGAGGAAGAAGACCTTGTCCACTCGGGCTGGCTCCCCAAGATCGAGATAGACATCCACAATGTCATTTGCAGGAACAAAGTCTGAGCTGGGGGCGCTCAGGTCGCCCAGATTCCAAACAGAAACGGAGAGGAAGATGATGACGAGAGCCGCCACACCGACAGGCGCGCTCCAGAGTTTGATTCCCCTGCGAGCCGATGGCCCCTCCATATCGTCCCAGGATGGCAATTCAGAAGGCGGTGGCTCCGCCTCAGTCTCCGCTGGTTTGGCTCTCTGCATCCGCCAGAAAGTCCACAACGACAGGCCCAATAGAATGATATTGGCAGGCACCAGAACATAGATGGACCAGTGTCCATCCGAGATGAAAGACTCGGCCTTGAGCACGGACAGGACGTAGAACAGTTGGGCGAAAAACGTTATCACGAGCCCCAGATAGAGCCAGAGTGTGAACCGTGCATACCATCCTAGTGCCAGGAGCGCGAACACTGAGAAGAGATAACGTTCGTGCATTCTGGTCATAAACATGAAAAAGCCGAACGCCAGCAGAAAGACGGCAAAAATAGCCGCTCGGGGGGCATACCTGCGATGGAGCTGCCACATGACGAAGGCGGAAAAGGCACCGAAGGCCAGACCGCCCCATTGCTGATATGTCAGGCCGAGATATGAAACAGTGTCCGGCTTCCAAAAGCCGAGTAGTGCCCACAAATTGTAAGCGTTGACACTGTTATAAGGATACAAATTGTAGCCCGCGTAACGGTCAACCAAGAACGCTATCGGGTTCTCCCAGTTGAACGGGAGGATGACCAGAAAGACAATAGCTCCGAAAGCAACGCTGCTGGACAAGGCACGCCACCAGCCTCCATTTCTCAGTATTATGTAGGCTACCACCGGTAGCAGGATAATGCCTTGAGGCTTGGTAAGTATGGCCAGGCTTA
This sequence comes from Chloroflexota bacterium, assembly GCA_003229915.1. Lineage (GTDB taxonomy): Bacteria > Chloroflexota > Dehalococcoidia > SZUA-161 > SZUA-161 > SZUA-161. The sequence goes on along the minus strand of QIGA01000084.1, from coordinate 6,250 downwards.
GCAGCCCCCCTGAAAGCTCGTATTTTGAGCGCAGAGCGGAGTAGAGTGATGCAACCATGAAGAAAGTGTAGATGGAATCCATCTGACCCCACACCGCCAGGTCAAAGATGGTTGCGGGGTTGAAGGCATAAATGGCCATGACTGCCAGAGATACTTTGAAAGAGAACCTCTCGCGCAAGAAACGGAAGATAAGAAAGGCCGTAGCAAGGTCAAAAAGATTCTGGGGCAGCTTAATGATAAAGGGCAAGCTATCCGGGCCTACGGCCTGGGACAGCTTCCCGAACAGCCAGAAGATGTAGACGTTGAACGGAGGATAGTCGCTCCAGATAGCATCGTAGAAGCCAGGTAGCCCTTTTTCCGCAGCGACGTTAAACCAGGCGCTGAAAGACGCCTGATCTATGTGATAGCCCGAGAGGCGAAACAGGAGTAGCCGCACCACCAGCGAAGCCACAAGGATAAGGAGTACCAGGGCAATCTGCCCTCGGGACTCCGCTGAGTAGCGCCGCAGTTTTGCTAAGATCACTGTCTGCATTCTCGCTTTTGCCCCATTCAGCTACTATTCTATACCGTATGCAGGCCCCTCTGCGATATAGAGCGTAGCCCTATCATCTCCCAAACCAGGAGCCTGTCTGCGAATTATGGGTAGTTGGAGCGGATGCTCTAGGCTACCTTGTTTTGCTGGGTTTTCGGACACCATCCTAGATCACAAGGCAGGGCATCGATGGCTCTATACCTCTATTATGGTAACACGTGATAAATCTCCACGTCCCGGTTTTCGTAAACCAGCTCGTATGTTTCCGGTTGGCTGGCAAATTTCAGCAACCCTTCGCCTTCGTATCTCTCCTTTTCCAGGGTTCCTACATAGATGTATTCGACGTTGTACTTCTTCAATAAATCTCTCGCCTCGTCCTCGTCCGTGGTCTGATAGATCATATCTACATCTGTGTCTCGCCCCCCCACTTTGTCCCATCCCCCTCGCCACATCACCTCATGAGTCAACCACCCGATCACCGTGGGCAATCCAGTCATCGTAGAGATAGGGGATGTGAACTGATACGCTGCCCCCGGAGCTTCCAATATGACAGGACGACCTTCTATGTGGCCGTCTATCCACTTTATTGCCTCGAACGCACCCGGATCTAGGGTTTTCACGTAGGCCAATCCATCCAGTGTCCCCCTGTTGACCCCAAACAATTCGTGTCGGCCACTTGTCCATCCTGCTGTAAGCCCTATCGGTTGAATTATGGAGGCAAAAACGAGCCCAAGCAATAGCGCAACCCAAACAGCCTTTAGCTTCCCTCTGATGTTCCTTAGCCCCCAGAAGACTGCATACGCCGATGCTACACCCAGGAAAACCCATACCTGCAGGTAAAACTTCATAACCGTGTTGAACCTCTCGAAAGGCGCAGAAAATGCATCGTTTATGTAAACAACATCGCTAAGCAATGCGATTATCGCCCCAATCAGCACAAGGAGCAACATGAACTCTCTCTCCCTTTTCAAACGCGCTCTGAATATGTAGTACAGCGACGCTAGAATCAGGGGCACGAGTATCAGAATAAGCTGGAAGTTCCACAGAAATGAGAGCAAAGCAGTGACAATGGTCAACGCTAGCGCTAGGACAAGCGTTCTCTCTTTTAGCAACCTAGTTCCCGATTGGACACAGAAGTATGCGAGAATAGCAAATAGGAATAGGGCAAAAAGCTCGACGAAATCTATTAGATCCGTTCTAAGATTTACTAGGCCAACTCCTTCAACACCAGTTGTACCTCTTGATATGAAGTAGGGAACGTACAGTAGAAGACTCAGCCCGACGACGCCTAGGAAACCCCTCTTATCGAGGTCAATCTTGAGCAATATAAAAGCTAGTAGGATAAACGCTACGTAAGTGGGATACTCCCAGGTGTTGATCAGCAAAAAGAAGCCCAAGCTAGTGCCCAAGATGAAAACGTTCAGTAGTGAATCCCATTTCGAACTTCCGCTGCTGGGGTTGCCCCTTTTGAACAGGGCAAACACCAATGTGATGAACATAAGCTGAAACGGGATGCTCATGGTGGATGCGTGTAGGTCGCCTTGCAGAAAAGCATAGTAGGGATATGAGTTTCCAGTATATGGTATGACTTGCGCACCCAAATCAAAAGTAAGCAGCCAGTCTATAAAACCGGGCGCGCCCCTGGCGCTGTGGCCCAGTACCTCGTGGTTGGTAACATAAGCAGCAAGCTGAAATGCCCCCGAGATGAACCCTGCTACGCAAACGAAGGCAACAGTAACGAGCCCATAGAACTTCCTTTTCGTAGCGTTGTAGCCCAAACCATAGGCAGCCGATACAGCCAAGGCAAAGAACATCGCCATCGCCAAGTTGTAAGCCACGCCAGACGGGACCTCGGATACTAGTGTCAATATGGCAACGAGGAGTTGCCCGCCGTAGTAGTATGGTAAGCTCTCGCCGGCAAGCCACGGATCGACAGGGGGAAAGTAATCGCTGCGCAGAATCGATTGAAGAAACGCGAAGTCCATAAAATCCTCGGAATACGCATAGAATATATCCGGTTTGTTCATCAAGAAGATCAAGAACAGCACGAAAGCGGCCGAAAAGATCACCTCACTTATCGCCATAGATCTCAACGGCAGACTATTCAGGTTCAGTTGCTTTCTGCCTAAAAAAAGCGACAGCGCCAGCAGCAGCAGTAATGAGATAGAGATGCTGAGATACCCGAAGCTGACCAATCTGAGGCTCGCGAGCAGCCAAGTGAAGTATGTAATTAGGAGCAGGCCCAGGAGTTTGGAGATAGAATAGCCCCTATCTGGCAGCCTGCTACATACCCTTGATACCAGGGGAAATGTTGCCAGACCAGCAACAACTAGAAGCAACCACCAGATTGCAGCATACCCAATCTGTGTCATTTACACTGCCTCTGTGATGCGAAACAAACCGGTAGCATCTACCCTCAACGGAGTTCGCAAGAAACACTCCTTACGACACCCAATCAAACTTATGGAAAGCCAATGTGCCCCACAGATTTATGCTAACGCTCAACAGAATGACCGCTATCTTGAGACGGTCCAGCCGGTGGCGCATGCCAGACGCAACCAGGATAGCCATGAATGGGAGGAGATCAAGACTGAAACGATATCCAAACTGAAGCCAGCCGGTCACACCATAGGTCACCAAGGGAATTGATGTCAGCAGGAGAGCAACCAAAGCTGCCAGGGGCAGTCTTTCTCTTAAGCGAGCCCTGAACATGTAGAGCAAAGCGGGTGTTGTTAAGAACAACCCAAGCCCTATGAATGACGGCTTGAAGTATGGAAACTGATCCGTGTATACAGGAGACTGAAACAATATGGCGTTCAGGTGGCGGGGGATGTATCTTACGTTGAAAAGTCCCTCAGAAAACCAGGGGCCCTCCGTGAAATCGCCGCGTTCATACCCCAACGTGAAGCTGCCGTACTCACCGTAGGTATAGAGTAGATATAATCCTCCCATCGCAGCTAGAGCAAGCCCGAAAGCTACCAGGCGGCGGGTAATGATTCCACGATCCCCCGCCCCACGAGATATGGTGTAGGCAAAGAAGGGGAAGGTGAGAAAGGTTGGCAAACGTGACAGCCCGGCCAAGCCGACAAGCAAGCCGATAAGCCAGGGACGGTTCTTGCCCGTTGTCTCAACCAGGGCAGCCATGAGAAAGAAAACGGCCGACACGTGAGCGAATGTCCATACGCTGCCCTCAGTAGCGGCCCACCAGAAGTTCGTCCCGAAGGCGAGCAGTACTGTTATAGCGACTTTGAAGGACAGGCTCCAGCGTAGCTGTGTGGCAGCCACCCAGAACAAACCAATGGCTGCCGACCCCACGAGCATCGATATGATGGCCTGGTTAGTACTGAGACCCCAGATGGCGACCCAGGGCAGAACAAACAGGGTAGGGGCCGGCGGATTGATAACGAACGCCTTTGCTCCATGCCTGGTCAGCTCTAGCCAGGGAGGCGCATCCACGAGGTAAAGGCGACCATCGAGAAAGGCATCGGCCAGGCGAACAAAGTGGTCGTAGGGGGTTGACCCCTTACTTGTCACAAAGTAGATAATGAAAACCAGGATGGCTATACCAATAGCCTGAAACCACTTGCTTCTGAGTGCCCGATGCTCGAAAAAACTGGCGGCTTGCTTCGAATACATCTTGCTTTTCAGCTTAAATCCTGTTGGTGCGTCAGGGCTGGGCCTTTGCGTTCGGCGTGACGCCAAGCGCAACACAACGTCTGCCGCATTCTAACAGAACCATGCCAACTTAGGAAGATAGGGGAATGCCTCGGAGGCATGAAGGAATTATCCCTTATTGGAGAGTCGTCTGCGGATAATCGAGGCGCAGGGTAGTGCTACAAGACAAATCGCTGAACCAAGAGCCTCCGAATGACTATAAGGCCCCAAATGCCTGCCATCAGCTCTCCGAAGAGAAGAGCGCTTCGGCAAAACTCTCAGGGGAAAAGGGGGCTAAATCTTCCAACTCCTGTCCGGTGCCGATGTAACGGATCGGTATGTTGAGCTCATCGCAAATGGCGAGGACAATGCCTCCCTTGGCTGTGCTATCCAGTTTCGCCAGCAAGATGCCGTTGACCTTCACCGCCTCGGCGAAATAGCGAGCCTGGCTTAGCCCGTTCTGCCCCGTGGTAGCATCGAGAACAAGTAACACCTCGGGCTCGATATCGGACTTGCTCACCACCCGCCTGATCTTCTTCAGCTCCTCCATGAGATTGGATTTGGTATGTATTCGGCCTGCGGTATCGACGATGACATAATCAGCGTTTTTCCGCGCGCTCTCCAGGGCATCGTAGACTACCGCAGCCGGGTCCCCCCCAGGCTGGTGAGCCACTACCGGCACGCTTATCCGCTCTCCCCAAACCTTGATCTGGTCTATAGCCGCTGCTCTGAAGGTGTCGCTCGCCGCCAGTATCACCCTCTTCCCCTCCCCCTTGAGTCCATGAGCCAGCTTGGCGATACTCGTGGTCTTGCCCACGCCGTTGACCCCAACCACCAGTATCACACCCAGTCGCCCATTCGCTGAAGTCGAAGGCTCTGGCTCATTCACCGCAAGGAGAGAGACAATCTCATCTTGCAGGGCATTTCTCACCTGGTCCGCTTCCTCGATCTTCTCATTATCCACCCTCTGTTTGAGCCGCTCGATAAGCTTGGTGGTAGTGCTCACCCCCACGTCTGCGGAGATGAGAAGCTCCTCCAGATCATCCCAAAGATCGTCTCCCAAGGGCGAGCTGTCAAAGAGACGCGCCACCTTACCCCACCAAGCATCGCGGGTACGTCTTACGCCCTGCTCGGTCTTCCCTTTCGCGGATTTCTTGAAAAAGCCTAGCATACCTGACTATCCTCCCCTCAAGCTCTCCAGCGCTTCGCGTGCTGCTTCCATCTCTGCTGCTCGCTTGCTCCGGCCACAACCCTGGCCCAGTATCGAGTCCCCAGCCAGCACCTCCACAGTGAAGACCTTGGCATGGTCAGGGCCTACCTCTTCGATGGTGCGATAAACAGGTGTGATCTTACGTTCCAGTTGAATAATCTGCTGCAATCTCGACTTGTAGTCGGCGATGAGCTTGTCTTCGATCGCTCGCTCAAGCTCATCGCCCAGTATCATCAGGATAAAGCCTTTGGCGGCTTCCAACCCTTGGTCAACAAGGACAGCCCCGATAACTGCCTCCAGTGCGCAACTCATGGTCCTGGGGCGGTTTCGCCCTCCACTCTCCTCCTCGCCGCGACCCAGGTACAGATAATCCCCGAGGTTCAACGTCAGAGCGACTCGGCTCAGCGTTTCTCCCCGGACCAAAGCCGATCTCAGCTTTGTCAGTTCCCCTTCGGATAAATCGGGGAAGCGACGATAGATTTCCTCAGCCACGACGAAACCGAGTACGGCATCTCCCAGGAACTCAAGCCTCTCATTGGATGCTAAAGGTGAGTCTGGGGTCTCGTTGAGATAGGAGCGATGGACGAGAGATTGCAGGAGGAGGGACGGGTCTCTAAATTCAACGCCCAAGGTAGCTTGGAGGGTAGCTATATCTGTCAAAGCCACGGAATCCAGCCTAGAGTTGAGCTTATGATATGCTGATAGCTTTGGGTTGTCAAGGAAACCGCCACTACCCAAATCCGTGGATTCTTTTGAGCTGGGGAGCAATCTCACGGGCGTTAGGGCGTTCCATGGAACGCCCCTACACCCCGCGCTCCCACCACCCTTAGACTGAGATGTAGCAACTGACTGGT
>QIGA01000150.1 GCA_003229915.1 Chloroflexota bacterium | reverse complement strand
CTACCTCTTAACTTCTCATAACGGTCAACACACTCCGCATTTCTGGCAGTCACTCGGAGGGCAAGGAGGGGTTTCACTGGCCCGCCGTGATCTCGTGAGCTCTTGCGCGAGATAATCAGGGATCACGCCTGAATCCACCACTGACCAAGGCAGAGGCTCATCGGGGGGTATCTCTCGATGTATGTAGAAGTCAGCGCTCAGATTGTGTTCCTCCAGAGCGCGGCGCCATGCGGCAAGGGAGCCCTCCGCCATACCGGCCAGGACTGCGCCCAGTCGGGCATCGCCCCGGGACAGCACTCCCTGGACCAGACTCCAGCCTACGCTCTCGGACCTGACCTCAATGCCGTTCTTGGTGAGCGCGTTCTTGATTCGGTTCATGCGGCGTCGAAGCACCTCTTGAGAGGCCATCTCCAGCCATTGAAAAGGTGTGCCCGCTTTGGGTACGAAGGGCTCCGCCGTCAGGGCGATGCGGCACCCCGTCCTCTCGATGCGACCCTTGAGGGTGAGGGACAGCTTGATGATCTCCTCGATATCATTGTCGCTCTCCGTCGGCAGGCCGATCATGAAGTAGAGCTTTATCCGCCTCAGCCTCTGCTCCGCAGCCCTGTCAACCGCCTCGATGATGTCGTCCTCCGTTGCGCCCTTGTTGATGATCTGGCGCAATCTCTCGGAGCCTGCCTCAGGTGCCAGGGATACGTTTTGGGCGCCGCTATCCGCGAGGCCACGAAGGACAACCCCGGATAGAGGGCGAATCCGCAGCGAGCTGACCGAGATCTCGGCATTCATCTGGCGCAGCCGTGAGACTAGCTCGTCTATCTCGGGGTGATCTGAGACAGCGGCCGCCAGAAGGCCTATTCTCTTGCTGTGCTTCAGACCCTCCTTCGCTTGAGAGAGCAGGCCATCCAGGGGACGGAAGCGAAATGGCCTGAACCAGTATCCAGCGAGGCAGAAGCGGCAGCCCCGGCCACACCCGCGTGCGATCTCGATTAGGTACATTTCGCTGAGTTCGGTGTCCGGGGTCAGGACCACCGATGTGGTGGCTACGGGGTCGAGGTCGGCCAGCCACTGCCGGCTGATGGGCATGCCATCGTAGAGTGCGGGCACATAGACGCCAGGCACTGCAGCAAGCTCCTGGAGCAGCTCATCCTTCCTGCTTTCGAATCCCTCGGCCAAGACCTCGATAAAACGAGGTAGAATGACTTCTCCTTCGCCGATGGCAAAGCAGTCGAAGAGAAGCGAGAGGGGTTGAGGGTTGGCGGTTAGGCACGGCCCGCCGGCGATTATCAGGGGATGGCTTTCGTTCCGATCAGCGGCGAAGAGGGGGATACCACCTGCCTTCAGGATTTGAACGACATTGAAGTAGTCCAGTTCGTAGGAGATGGAGAAGGCGAGAACGTCGAAGTCGGCAAGGGGGCGCTGCGATTCCAGGCTGATGGGCGCTTCATTGAAGCGCCTTTTTGGGTCCCAGAATACCCGTTCGCAGACTATGTTTTCGTGGCTGTTCAGAAACCCGTAGATGGTCTGAAAGCCGAGGCTGGACATCCCCAGGTAGTAGGAATTGGGGTAGATGAGTGCAATGTGGATCCGCCCGCCCCAGTCTTTGGAAACCGTGCCCTTCTCTTTTTCGAGCCTTTGCCTGGCCTCTCTGATCGCTTTCCATGTCATGAAGGTTCACGTTGTTGGGAGCCTGTCCGGTAATTATGGGCGGCTTGGAGCATCTGCTCTAGGCTACCCTGATTCGTCGGGTTTTCGGACACCCTCTTAGCTGCTAGCACTTGGTATACCCGCAGGCGTGGCAGATGAAGCATCCCTCCTGGAAAACGAGCAGGCCGCCGCAGTCGGGACATTGCCCCGCCGTATTCTTGATCTCACCACTGGGTTTGCTCTTGGCGCTGGGGTTGGTTGCAGGACTGGCTTTGTGTTTGACCTCAACACTGTCGCCAGTCTGGTGTCTCTCCAGCACACCGGAGATGGCGTCGGGACAGGAAAGGACAGCGTGCCCTCTATCCCAGGCGATGGAGGGGCACCGTATTCCCCTCAGGTGCTTGATGATCAACTCCACCTCCACACCGGACCTCAGCGCCAGAGAGATCAACCTGGTGATGGCCTCAAGCTGCGCTGAGGCACAGCCGCCGGATTTCCCCAGGGCGCAGAACACCTCGCACAAGGCCCCTTCCTCATCGTAGTTAACCGTTATATAGAGGTTGCCGCAGCCGGTGGCCACCTTCTCGGTGACTCCTGTGGTAGTTATGGGCCGCTCCCTGGGGACTCGTTTGGTCTCTTTCTCCCCGACCAGTTCATCATGATTAATGCTCAAGACCTGGCTGCCGCGGCTCCTGTCCCTGTATATCGTTATGCCCTTGCAGCCCTCCCTGTAGGCGAGCATGTAGACCCGGGCCACGTCCTCTCTGGTTGCGTCATGAGGGAAGTTGACAGTCTTGGACACGGCGTTGTCGGTGAACTTCTGAAATGCCGACTGCATCCTGACGTGCCATTCAGGGGTAATATCGTGAGAGGTGACAAACAGGCTTCTCACATGCTCCGGAATACCCTCTATACCTTGTATGCTTCCTTTCTGAGCCACCTGTTGCGTCAGGTCTTCGGAATAGAACCCTTCTTTTTTCGCTACCTCTTCAAACAGGGGGTTTACCTCTGCTAGCTGGGTGCCTTCGAGTATGGTGCGGGTGTAGCTCAGGGCGAACAGCGGCTCGATGCCGCTGGAGCAGCCGGCGATGATGCTTAAGGTGCCTGTAGGGGCGATGGTTGTTCTGGTAGCATTTCTCACCCTGGGGCCGTCAGGCGTGTCATAAATGCTACCCTCAAAAGCGGGGAATACGCCACGCTCCTCTGCTATCTTCTTGGAGCTCTCTGTGGACTCGTCGCTGATGAATTTCATCAGATTCTCAGCGATCCCCAGCGCCTTTTCAGAATTATAGGGTATCCCCAACTTGATAAGGAGGTCCGCAAAGCCCATCACGCCGAGGCCGATTTTCCTGGTTTTCTTGGTCATATCATCTATCTCGGGCAGGGGGAATTTGTTGACATCGATGACGTTGTCCAGAAACCTGACAGCGAGCTCAACCGTTTCACGTAACTTGACATAATCTATAACCGCAGCACCGTTACTCTCACAGACCATTTTGGACAGGTTGATCGATCCGAGGTTGCATGACTCGTAGGGTAGTAGGGGTTGTTCGCCGCAGGGATTGGTACTCTCCACACTTCCTATTTTCGGGGTGGGGTTATCCCTGTTCACCCGGTCCAGGAACACGATGCCGGGGTCTCCATTCCTCCATGCGTTATCTACCATGCGGTCGAAGACGTCTTTGGCGTTCAGCTTGCCCGCCGCCTCCTTGGTGCTGGGATCGATCAGTTCATAGTCGCTGCCGCTCTCCACTGCCTTCATTAACTCCTCGGTCACTGCCACGGAGATGTTAAAGTTGGTGAGGGAGGTATAGTCCTCCTTGGAGGTGATGAACTTCAGTATGTCGGGATGGTCAACGTTCAGGATCGCCATGTTGGCCCCCCGCCGCTTGCCTCCCTGCTTGATGACATCGGTGGCTGTATCGAAGGCACGCATGAACGAGACCGGGCCGCTGGCTACCCCGCCTGTGGAACCCACCATGGCGCCTTCGGGGCGCAGCCGAGAGAACGAGAAGCCGGTGCCACCACCGCTCTTGTGTATCAGCGCGGTGTGCTTCACAGAGTCGAAGATAGACTCCATGGAGTCGTCGATGGGCAACACGAAGCAGGCGGAAAGCTGTCCCAGCTCACGGCCGGCGTTCATCAACGTCGGTGAGTTGGGCAAAAACTCGAGGTTTAACAGCATCTGATAAAATTCCTCTTCCCTGGCTTTGGTGTCGGCTTTGGGGTCGTAGAGCGAATCCGCTGTGGCGATATGGCGAGCGACACGCCGGAACATGTCCTCCACGCTCTCGATCGGCTGCCCTTTTTTGTCCTTTACAAGGTACCTTCTCTCGAGGACCGCTCTGGCATTCGGCGATATACCGGCATGGGCCTTCTCCTTTTTCCTGCCTTTTATCTTGGCTTTAGGAACTGCTGTCGTGGCCTGCTCCTCTTTGTCCGCGACCGGAAGAAACACTTCGGGCCCCCTCTCGGCAAGTATGCTTTTAGCTATAGACCTGATCTCCATCTCCTGTACGGGCCTTCTTATCTCAGGGGCGAGATGCTCCATCCCAGGCAGGGTGGGGACGCGATCCAGGCGTTCGATAACCTGATCGGCGAGTCCCTCGATCATATCTCGGTCTGAGATGCCCATGGATTCGGCAGAGGCGAAGATCGCGCGAGCAACCCTGTTGCGCAATGAGCGCTCTGCTTTGCTGTTCTTTCCATTGCCGTTGCTCATAGCTCTTACCCTGTTTTTGATGTGGCTTTCTGTCCGCTGCTAGAGATGTTTCGAGGCGCCAGCTTTTCTCCGTCTCCCCACGGCGCTGAACTCCTCATCGGGGATGAGAGGGAGCTGGCTGGCGAGGGGTCTCCCGTCAATCAGCGTATCCACCTCTCGTTTGAGGCTGGTGATGTCGGCGAAATCGCGGTAGACGCTGGCGAAGCGGATGTATGCGATGTGGTCCAACTCCTTCAACCTGTCCATCACCCTTTCTCCGACTGCTGAGCTTGAAATCTCCGGCTTGCCGGAGCCTACCAGATCGCTCTCGATATCATCTACAAGTTTCTCTATGGTTCCAGTGGGGAGGGGACGCTTCTCGCAGGCCTTGCGTATGCCAGTTGCCAGTTTCTCGCGGTCGAACGCCTCACGCCGCTGGTCTTTCTTGATGATGACCAGGTTGCCGGTTTGAATTCTCTCGTAGGTGGTGAACCTGAACCCGCAGGCGAGGCACTGCCGACGGCGGCGGACGGTGTCGTCCACATCGCGCGAGTCAGCCACCTTCGAGTCATCATGATTACAGTGAGGGCACTTCATTCCGAAACCCGTCAATCAATATATTGTGTCGAGAGCATAAGGTAACACAATATATTGATGTTGTCAAGGTGTTTTAGGAAGATTCTGAGCCCTTCGATAGACTCAGGACAGGCTTGTCGAAGGGTCGTTCGGGGTATCGCTTAGCTGCGCTGGCGGGGTATCGGTATCCATCTGAAGAGCCGCCCCAGCTCACCCTTATCCCAGGCAACCAGAAACTGACCTGCCGTGAAAAGAGAGCTGTAGGTGGAAGCAACCACGCCAATAGTCAAGGCCAGGACAAAGTTATGTATGGTTGATCCGCCGAACAATAGCAGGGCAAGGAGGACAAGCAATGTGGTCAGGCTGGTACCGAGAGACCGGGTCAGCGTTTCGGTTGTGCTGATGTTGACTATAGTGTCGAGGGAAGCGCTGAGGTGGCGTGCCCTGTTCTCTCGAATACGGTCGAAGACCACGACAGTGTTGTTCACGCCGTAGCCGATAACGGTCAGGATGGCGATAATGAAAAAGGAGTTGACTTCTAACTTGAACAGGGAGAACACCGTTAGAACGATGAGGACATCATGTACCAGAGCCAGGATAGCGGACACGCCGAAGCGGAAGGAACTCGCCAGTTTGCGGAATGCCCAGGCTACGTAGAGGAGAATTCCCAGTGCGGCCGCGAGCACTGCGTATCCGGTGTAGAGAACCCGCTCAGAGGCGACGGCCTGGGAGATGGAGTCGTAGTCCAGATAATCTACGGGCCCGAACTCCGACTCCAGCGCTTCTTTGATCCTTGCCTGCTCTGTGAGGCTGACAGCCGCCTCGGTGGAAGCTGGCTCCTCGGGCTCGCCAATGCGAACCAGGAAGGAGTCCATAGTGCGACTCGCGAAAATGATATTCCCGTAGCCCAGATTCGTCAGTTCATCTCCCAAATCGGCGTCCGACACGGCTTTACCGAACATGATGGCAAGCGTCCCATTTCCCGTTTCCTGTAGGTCAAATTCCGCTGTCCTGATCGTTGTGCCGAACTTTGCCTGCAGATCCTCGACAAGTTGATCTCTATCCTCTGCTTTCGGTGCGAAGTCCTGGAGCAGAAAGGCGTCTTTGGGGCTGTGCTGGATTACGGCCTCACCGTAACCTATGTCGGCGAAACTGGCTCTCAGGCTGTCCTGTTCCACAGGATCATCGAAGATGATGGTCATGGTAACCCCTGGCTTGAAATCAAGACCCACGTTCAGCCCGGACACGATGAGCGAGATGAGGCCGATCAGAATCACCAGCACTGATCCCAGGAAGAACCATTTCCTTTTACTTACAAAGTCAAACAACTATCCGTACTCCTCGGAATCTGATGTTTTCTCGGGCCTCGGGGCCCCGAAAAGCCAGAGATGGTCTGCTACGCCTGTGCCCACGAAGAGGCGCAGGAAAGTTCTGGTCACGAAGATAGCCGTGAACATGCTCAGGGCCACGCCAATCGCCAGAGTCAGGGCGAATCCCTGTACCCTGGGCTCCGCGAACCTGCTCCCCATCCAGTAAAGGATGCCGCAGATAATTAAAGTGGTTATGTTGCTGTCGCGAATGGCGGTCCAGGCGCGGTTGAATCCTGCCTCGATAGCGCCGCCCAGGGTCCTTCCTGCCCTCAGTTCTTCCTTCAGGCGCTCAAAGATGAGCACATTGGCATCGACTGCCATGCCGATTGACAGGACGAAAGCAGCGATCCCGGCGAGGGTGAGTGTGACGGGAATCAGCTTGAATGCGGCGAGTACGAAGATGCCATAGATAATCAACGCGCCGCCAGCTAGCAGGCCGGGGAGGCGATAGAAGAGCGCCATGAACACGAGAACCAGGATGAGTCCGATCGCGCCGGCGATCAGGCTCTTCTTGAGCGAATCAGCGCCCAGGGTGGGATCCACCTCGTCCTGGATGGCGGGGCCGGAGAGGAAAGTGCCGCGATCCCAGTGGCCAAGGGGGACAGGCAGGGCCCCTGCGTTGAGCAAGATGGCCAGCTCGCGAGCATTTTCGAGGTTTATGTTTTCGATGACTCCACTGCCCCCCTCGATTCTGGATCTAACTATGGGGCTGGAGACGTATTGATTGTCAAGGAAAATGCCCAGGGGCTTCTCCACGAGCCGCCCGGTAATCTGCGCAAACAGCTCCGCGCCCTCCCCGTCGAATTCAAAGCTAACTCTCGGCTCGTTGGTAGTCTGGTCGATCTGCACAAGGGTGTTCCTCTTCAGGAATTTGCCGGTTAAATGAATCTCTTCACCCTCGTTGTTTATGCCTGTTGCCGGAATCCACTCTATGACGCCCTCTGTCGTAAGAAACTTATAATCCGGTCGTAGGCCTTGACCGGTTAAATCCTGAACCAACCCCCAGCTTTCCGGGGTTAACTCTCTGTAATCAAGCTCCGCTGTCTGGCCGACGAGGTCGATGGCTGCCTGCATGTCCCTGATGCCGGGGAGTTGAATGGATATGCGGTCTCCCCCCTGTGTCTGGATTACTGGCTCGGAGACCCCGAAGGCATCCACCCGCCGGCTGATGATGTCCACAACGCCGTCCAAAGCATCTGCTGCACTCTCGTTGCCCTTCTGGGACAGATTAGCTTCGTAGACAAGGCGGATGCCGCCGCTGAGGTCCAGACCAAGCCTCATCCCCAGAGTGTTGTTGCCGGGGGTACTTTCGCTTATGCTGGGCGCATTAGGGATCAGTACCTCGGACAGGGCAAGGGCAGCCAGGATAGCGACAAGACCGAGCCTTACCAAGTGCCCTCGGTTCACTGGTTTCTCTCCAATCGCTTCATAAGGAAGTCGAGTGCTTCCTCAGCGGTCTCTATCTCCCCAGTGGCCTGTGCCTCGCGCACCGCCTCCAGCAGTTCGCCGATCTGTGGCCCCGGGGTTAGTCCGAGTTTATCTATCAGGGTGTGGCCGTCGATAAGCTTGGGTGGCACAACTGTAGTCTGTTCTTCGAACCACTGGGAAAGCATATATCGCACTGTTTCAGCGTGTTTGTGCCACTCGTCGAGGTCGAGCGTGGGCCCCCTGGCCGCAAGGTGATCTGCGAGACCGAGGAACAGGGTATCTATGCCCACCTCCGCGGCGTCTCGGAAGTATCTGTAGATTGCGCGGCGCGTTGGCATCTCCGCACCCACCAGATATCCGGGGCGCATGTGGTGCTCGGTCATTAGCTGCACCATCTTTATCTCACGGTTGCTGAACCTCAACCGTTCCATGAGTTTGGCTACCATAACCGCCCCTACACTGGCATGTCCCAGAAAACGCATCCGGCCGTCTTGCTCCACCGTTTTAGTCACTGGCTTGCCGATATCGTGGAGCAGACCTGCCAACTTGAGTAGCGCTCCTCTGGTTCGCCCCCCGGCGATTTCCTGGTCGAAGTGCCGGGCGATGTCAGGGGTCCAGGGAACCGAAGATAGAAGATCATCTTCTCGCTCGTCTCCTCGCTGCAGCAGCAGATGTTCCACCTCGCCAACTGCCTCCAGGGAGTGGTCGAAGACATCCCAGAAATGCTCCTTTGGCTGTGCTACGCTCCTGGCTGTGGCTAACTCAGGCATTAACGGGTCGATCAGACCCAGGCGGTCCAGGTAGCGGAAAGAAGGGTATGCTCTGGGGGTCTCAAGGATATGACCTAGATCGGCCAGAAGCCGCTCAGGGGCAACGGTGGTGATAAGCATATGGTCGCGCTGCATAAGGGCTTCGGTGTCGGGCTCTATGGAAAAGCCGAGCATCGCTGCGATGCGAACTGCCCTGAGAAGCCGCGCCGGATCCTGTTGAAAACTGACTTCGGTTACGGCGCGAATCACCCCTCTGTCTATATCGTGCTGCCCTTCCATCGGGTCGATGACTCGAACCTGTGACCATCCGCTGCTGGCCTCGGACAGGTTTATGGCGATGGCGTTAATGGTGAAATCACGGTAGCGGAGGTCTTCCTCGATGCTGCCGCGCATGGTGGCGAAATCGAGGTGCCAATGAACACCGGCTTGGTGAAGAACCACCCTGGCGATCTGGTTGACTTCGTCCAGAGGGATCATCTTGGTGCCGAAAGTCTGGGCTACATGGGAGGCGATCGACGTAGCGTCACCAGTTACCACAACATCGATGTCGTTGTTCTGTCTGCCCACGAGCCCGTCGCGGACAAAACCGCCGACAA
This sequence comes from Chloroflexota bacterium, assembly GCA_003229915.1. Lineage (GTDB taxonomy): Bacteria > Chloroflexota > Dehalococcoidia > SZUA-161 > SZUA-161 > SZUA-161. Next base: position 932 of record QIGA01000150.1, on the reverse strand, counting down.
CGTAGCAATCGATGCCGCGCTCTGTGAGGATCTCTCTCAGCTTGGCTAGGAGTGAAGATGCCTCCTCTGGGGCAAAAATCTTCGTCCTCTCTTTGGTGAGATTGGTCATTCAGGATTTCTTTTTCTCAAGAGTGTATGCCAGGAAAGTGATAAACTCAGCCGGAACTCAGCGCTGAAATGACCGGCCCCCAGGGGCCTGTCTGAGGATTATGGGTAGGTTGGAGCATCCGCTCTGGGCTACCCCTGTTTTTCTGAGCTTTCGGACACCCCTTCTAGATGTGACTTGACTCATCTTCATCCTCTGGCTCGGCCTTATACAGATCGTCCATGCTCTCCAGGTGGTCGATGTAGACCACGCCATTGATGTGGTCTACCTCATGCTGCAGGGCTTGGGCCAGGAGTCCATCTGCCTTCAGACGGATCTCCTTGCCGTGGCGATCGCGCCCTTTCACTGTAACTGATTCCGCGCGTCTTATTGCTCCTCTGTATCCGGGTAGACTGAGGCACCCCTCTGTAACCTCATGCTCTCCCGAGCTTTTCACCAACTCGGGGTTGATGAGTGCAACCGCATCTTCGTCGGGCCCCTCGACGACGATCACGCGGAGTGGAACTCCTACCTGCGGGGCAGCTAGCCCCGCTGCTCCTCCGAGGTGGTGCATGGTCTCAATCATGTCGTCGATAAGCTTCTGAATGGAATCATCGATTCTTCGCACTCGCTTCGCCTTCTGGTGAAGCACGGGGTCGTTTATCATAGCAAGAGACAGAACAGCCATTACGGGACCCGTTGCGCTCGCTGTAGTATAACAGGTTCTTGGCAACCAAGGGAGATTATAGTCTAACCGTAATGCCTTGTAAAGGTCAGACCAGTCCCATTGGGTCGATATCTACTGACCATCCCTGAGGGAGATGAAGCTGGGAGAAGAGGGGGATGG
>QIGA01000152.1 GCA_003229915.1 Chloroflexota bacterium | reverse complement strand
ACAAATTCAACGCGGGAAGGAACCCGATAGCTACGCTCGACGAGAGAATTGGCCAACTAGTAGGAAGCGTTTCAATCACAAACTCCCTGCTGGTCAATATCCATGAGATAGCGGAAGGCATCCGAAGCGGAGATATGAAGGAATGTCCACGATGCAAGGAACTAAGAAGTCTCGATCATTTTCGAGACGTTTCGCTGACCACTGGATATGGCAGGATCTGCAAGACGTGCAAGGAGTTATCGAGAGTACCAAGAAGAAGAGTCACGCCTGCTAGAGAATCGATATTCAGAGAGGTAAGGAAGGATAGCCGTACTACTTGTCCGAGGTGTGGGAGTCGAATGATCCTAAGAAGTGGAAAGTATAGTATGTTTTATGGTTGTGCACGATATCCATATTGCAGAGGTACGAGACCTCATTAAAGCATGTGAACACAACGGAGACGAGATTTCGCAATGAAGAAGTATGCCGTCGTTGCCGTGACGGAAAGGTGAACGAGGGGTATCCCTCGCCTATATCCTTCAATACCCATCCATCAAGGTCTTGGGGTGCGTCCCCAAAATTTTTGATTGCCACATATTCATCAGCCTCCGTCTGGAAAACTTCGCCATCATAAAAGATGTAAAACATATTGCACCTGCGGCATATTCAGGGTAGAGTTAGTCAGGGATCAGATTCACCAGACCACCATTACAGACCCGGCAAAAGCAGGAGTTACACTTGCACATTTCCCATTTGAGCCTGACCAACTTCCGAAATTACTCCAACCTCGATCTCGTACTTCCGCCACACATAACAGTCCTGCAAGGTGACAATGCTCAGGGCAAGAGCAACCTTCTCGAGGCCATCTACCTCCTGGCGACCAGTAGGTCTTATCGTGTCACCAACGAGCGGGAGCTGATCAACTGGTCCGCCCTCCAAGATGAGCTCCCGGTCTGCCGTCTTGTGGCTGACATCCAAAAGACCAGCGGTAATCTTAGCCTGGAGATCGCTCTCATGAACAAGATCGTCGCTCCTGGCGAAGCCAAAGACGCTTTCCTTAGAGGAAGGAGTCCCAGCAAGCCCGCGACCACGCACAAGCGTATTCGCGTTAATGGTGTCGTGCGACGCGCAATCGACCTCGTAGGCCAAATCAACGTCGTTCCCTTCAGCGTCCAGGATATAAACATCATTGGAGGTGAACCGGCCCTTCGCCGCCGCTATCTCGATATTGCAAACTCCCAGCTAGACCCACACTACCTGCGCCAGTTGCAGCGATATCACAGGGTCCTCTGGCAGCGCAACCGCCTCCTGCGTCAGATAGCCGAGCATCAGGCAAACGTGGATGAACTCTCCTTCTGGGATCAGGAATTAGTACAGGCAGGGTCTTACCTGATAGTCCAGCGGGATCTTATGGTAGCTGCGCTCGAGCAACTGGCACAGGACATCCACGGAGAGCTCAGTAGCGAGCAAGGCAGGTTGACCTTGGCCTATCTTAGAAACATCGACAAGGAGAGAGGGAAAGGGGATTCTCAGATCGAGGAAACTGCTCAGGTGTTTGCGCGGTCGCTGGATGCAGCACGAAATAAGGAGATTGCTCAGGGAGTATCGCTTGTGGGGCCACACCGGGACGATCTTCGTTTTCTCGCTGATGACGTGGACATGGGAATCTTCGGCTCCCGGGGTCAGCAGCGAGCCATTGCCCTCTCTCTGAAGCTCGCAGAGGCCAACTTCATGCTGAGCAAAACTGGAGAGCATCCGATACTGCTCTTAGATGATGTTCTCTCCGAACTCGACTCACGAAGAAGAAGCCACCTGCTTCAATCTGTCGCCCGATACCAGCAGGTGCTGATGACTGCGACCGAACTCGATCACTTCGACGCTGATTTCCTGAAGCAGGCAGTACTACTTGGGGTGGCACAGGGGCGCATCCAGCCACTCACCAGCTAAGTAGCTGACAGGAGCTTGTTCTTGCTACAGAATCTTATGACCTCAGCGAAATTGCCGATCTTCGCCTGATTGTTGGTCTCCATGATACCATCATATGTGAGGCTAATCCAGGGCTTTCCATACTTGGCGCTGAGCCTCTCCGCCATGGCGGCCACAGTTCCCCCGGGCATACAACCATGCGGCATCACCGAGATCACCCCGGAGAACCTCTGGTCTTCCAACCATTCAACCCCCGCACCTATACTGAGTACTGCCTCACCGCCGCATTCCGAAGAGAGATATCTCTCCGATGACTTCAGCAGCTCTTTCGTTGTAGGCTCTTTGCCATCAACGAAGTTATCAAAGCCCGAGGTCACCCTGCGCTCGTCCTGGGACAGGATAAACTTCCTTAGGTGACCTCCGAGTATACGCTTCAAGTCCCGATCCCTTATGCCATCCTCGATATTCCTGTGGGCCACATACTTGAACCACTCCGCTACGGGTGACACGACAACCTCCAGCCCTGCCTTTTCGCATTCTTTGACCAGGTCGTTGTTACTGAATTTGTTAGAGCGCAAGAATATCTCACCATTAATCCCCACAAGGGGCCTTCTTGGTTCAGTGGGATCGATCAGCGCCTTGAACCTGCAGGTTGCTTCTCTTAGAACATCGTCAAGGGTTCCTCTGTTGCGGGTAAAATCGGCTATCTTGGCCAGGTATTCACTGAACAGAGCTTCCGCCGCCCCTTCAGATTTCTCATACGGACGGGTGCGCCAAAGGAGCCGCTCCAGATAGTCAACGGCAACAATGCTTCTCCAGGCTAAACGCTCGAATCCTGAACCGAGGTTCCAATCATGATAACCGCTGTTGGAAACCGTCGTTCGTATCGGGAAATCAAAGCCCAGTTCACGCAGTATCCTGATCTGCTCCACAGCGTATTTGCCAAAACGGCATGGGCCGAATGCGCCCGCCATAAATCCCTCGATATCCGTTAGCCCAGCATCACGATTGCCATCTTCATACAAGAACTTCATGAAACCGCCCAGCGTTACCCTGTACGGCAGGCATTCCTTACCCGACGTGACTTTGTTACTGTAAAGTATGTTCCTCTCGTCTGGCTCAGGTAGAACCACTGCTTCAACACCGTAGGCCTGCATAGCTGCGCCAAGGACGTCAGCATGCTCACACATCCTCGGCAGGAGAACGACCTTGCTTTCATGGAACTTGGTATACGCCACACGGCGGATGTCCCTATCCTGGACAACAGGTTCACGCGCTCTGCCAGAGCTGGCGTAGCCATTGATCGTATCCACGAAGGCCTCAAGGCGGGTTACGATTCCAGCCTCAGCAGCATGCTCGTCAATCTCCAATTGTCCCAGAGGCTTGCCACCCATTATGTCTTCAACCAGGTTCAGCATGAATGAGTTTGGCCCGCAGCCAAAGTTTGTCAGGACCAAACCAAACAAACGTGGGTCTGGGGCGGTCAAGGCTGCGCCGGCTATGTGCTTGCTTTCGTTGAACCAATATGGGCGGTCTGAGTATTCCCTGACATTTACCGATGCCAGAGCCAGAAAGTCGAGTGGAATGGGAACCACACCAAGCTGGGCGAGCTTCTCGGCTATGCCAAGGTTTGCCCCCGAATCCTGTGACATATATGACCTTGAGAAGAATACGACGCCCAACTGGTCCTTTTGATGAAGCTCCGCCATAAGCCTCTTTCCAAGTTCAACTTGTGCCTCTTCGAATTCGCGCTGTGCTTTAAGCCCCAAGAGCGCAGCCTTCTTCCCCTGCTCTCTTCTGAATCCCATCTTCACCGCAGCGTCCGCGAGATTCTTAATTACATCCTTATCGCCCCTGCTGAAATCGAATATTGGAATCAGAAGACGCTTCCCCATGCCCAAAGCCTCACGTATGATAAACGGCGACGCTTGCACCAATGGGCAAGCATACTTCTGATTTTCGTCACCTTCCTTAAGACCCATTCGGATAACGCAAGGGTAGAGAACGTAGTCCACATTATTCAAACTCGCCGTGTGACCATGCAGTAGCTTGACAGGGAAACAACTATCGGTATAGCTTAACTCACCAGACTGCCCTATGATCTGACTGTTGGTCTTGCTGGAAAAAACGACCTTGGCTCCGAGCGAATTCAGGAACCCAATAAGTAGCGGCGCGTACTCATAGACAATGAGTGCTCGAGGGATACCCACAGAGGGTACCGTTCCTTCACCTTCTCTATAATCTTTGAATAGCAACCTCTCTCGCTCATCAAAAGCAGTCTGCACTCTCTCCCGGCTAACAGCGCTGTCAAAAAGATCACATCTACTGCCGTAGAATGTAGGCTTCTCGTCAGGTAGCTCCATACGGCTTATGGTGCAGTTATTTTCACATCTCTTGCATGTAAAGGTGGAGAGCTTGTAGTCACTATCGACAACACTTTCGAACCCCCTAAATTTCGACTCCTTGCCGTCCATCTCCTCCTTGGCTAGAAGCGCCACCCCTATCGCCCCGCTGACCTCCTTATGCTCTGGCACAAGGATAGTCTTCTCTTCTAGTGCTGCCTTGAATGCGGAAACAACGGCCTCGTTGTAAAACACTGCCCCGGTCAACATCACTTTGTCGCCGAGCTTCCTTGTGCCCAACACCTTGGACAGGTAGTTGCCAGCGATCGAACTAGCGAGACTGGCAGTTATCACCTCTAGCGACACGCCCTCTTGCTGCGCTGAAGCAACTGACTGCCCCATGAAAGCAGCGCACCTCGACCCCAGGTCAATGGTATAAGGAGCTTCAAATGCCAGACCAGCAAACTCACCGCCTTGGACGCGTATGCCAAGCTGCTCAGCCAGCTCGTCGATAAAGCTCCCCGTTCCTGCGGCACACGCCTTATTCATCTGATAATCAACAACAACGCCGTTTCTCTTGATAACAAGCTTCGAGTCCTGTCCGCCAATCTCGATGATATCTGCTTCAGGATCTATCTCCGCAGCGGCCCGTGTCTGAGCGGTGATCTCATTCCTTATCACATCTGCACCGACAAAGCTGCCAACCAGGTATCTGCCCGAACCAGTAATGCCCACTCCAGCTATTCTGGCATTATCTCCGACCTTCTGCAGGAGGCCCTTGAAGACATCCTTGATAGCCTCAACCGGCCGGCCTGCCGTCATGAGATAATGCTTAGCCATTACCTCAACGCCAAATTCGTCAAGTATAACTGCCTTGGTACTCGTGGAACCGATATCAATGCCCAGATACCCTTTGAATGGCTTCTCTATTATCGGGGCTGCCCAGCCATCCTTCTGAGTTACCCTTTCAAGCCTCGGCATTTCATAGTAGCGTTGTTTTCTGTCTGCTTCAGACGGAACAATTACTTTTGAACTCTTCCCAGATTCCCTGGAAAGCAACGCCGAACCCAAGGCTTCGATGTGGAGGTAACTATCAGGAACTATGATGTCTACCGGATAGCCATTTCTTGTGGAGAGTGTCTCATTGAGGGCCTTCAACATTGCACTGTTGGCGGCAACGCCGCCAACGAAAAAGATCGGCTCCCCGAAACTCCCTTTCTTCAGCGAGGAGACCATTCTAGCTATGCTCTCGCACAGAGCGTAGAGCATAGCCGACATCGGAACGCCCTTCTGCTGTAGATGTATAAGGTCGGTCTTCGCAAAAACGCTGCACCTGGCAGCTATTCTTGGTGGGCTTCCTTCACATTCCAGTGCAATACGGGCAAGGTCTTCCAGCGTGACCCCGATGCGGTACGCCTGCTGCTCAAGGAACCTGCCTGTCCCCGCGGCGCAAAGTGGGTTTGACTCCACCTGCCACGGCTTTCTGAGTCCATCCTCAAGCGCTATGACAGAAGAAGTCTGCCCACCGATTTGTATAATAGTTTTCGCGTCTGGGTGCGACTGCAGGAGCCCTGAGGCAATCGCCAGGGGGCTGCTGTATTCAGCCCAGTCAAGCTCCTTGGGTATGGCAATGCTGCCTGAGCCTGATACTCCGGCTGTAGAGATTTCTTCGAGACTTATCCTCTCAGAGAGTCTGGAGATGAGTGTGGCGACCACGATCTTGGGACTGGCCGTTATTTTCTCAACGTCAAAATAGACCGCTTGTCCGTCCTCGGTAACAAGCGCCACCTTACCAGTAACAGAGCCTATGTCCAGTCCTAATGAGTACTTCATAACCTCTTTATCTTATCATATCCTATTCACATCTTATCACAGATTGTAGCATATGAAGGAGTACTCTTAAAGAGGCAAGCTCCTATTTTTGTCGGAATGTTCCCCCTGGTTCCACATAAGTCACACTCCAGTCAAAAGAGACAATAATCCTTGTACCAACCCTGCCGAAGAATCATGGTGAGGCCCTTCGGCAAACGTAGCGTTGCCACAGGAAAGCCATCAAGGTAGAAAAACGGAAAGCGCTAGGTGTTTTCGGAAAAGTAATAGGTCACCAGACGGTAAAGAGGAAAGTCAGCTACAAGAAGCCAACTAAGGCCAAACCCAAGCCTGCAACATGAGAGAAAAAGAAGACCACGAACAATTTCTGGGGCTTCTAGTTCCTATCCGACACGACTCTACGAGAGCCCACTGATACACTAACCAAAAGAGCCGTTTTCGGACGTCCCTTCGCGCAGAAGCTACACGAAAGCAGGTTCACATGTCCGATAAGTCCGCCGCACGAGCCTGCTAGCTCGGTCTGCCCAATGCCATTGAAGCAACCAGCCCCGCCAGACCAACGAACACAAACCCCGTGATAATCTGGCCATCAGAGAAATTCCCAGCGAAGCCAACACCCAATAGTAGTGCTCCTGCAAAGACCAGTACTCCGACAAACATCCTCACGATGTCCATTTGCGCCTCCCGACCTAATGTTAGGGGGATTATAACATAGCAGGCAAGCAGGAACAGGTTTTCCTCAAAAGGGATATACGAGTAAGCTGGAGTGCCAAAACATCTCCTATAATATCCATCCCTTGACTTCTTAACATTTTTTTAATGTTTTCTTAACGATTTCTTAATTTAAGATACGTATAATATGAACATATACTTGTATAGGAAGTTCGGAGGTGATTCAAAAACATGGAGAACAATCCTATCACTTCTAAAGTGACTCTCATCCTGGATGGAAATTGGGCAAGCAACCTGACCCCAGAGGAACTCACAGACACCCTCACAGTTAGGTTGGACCATGCCTTGGGGTTCAGAGGGCACGTTAAGAAGGTCAAGACAGACCTGCCTAAGTAGCATCAAGGAAGACTGGCCCTCTCTATTTCAGACCGTAGCTTTGTAATTCTACAAAGCTACGCTGATTTCTATAGACCCCTCGCAATTGGGGAAGGCGTTGCCTGTCTATGCCATCCACAGTCAGGTTCAACAGTTCACCAAGCCTCAGCCCTGAATCAACCAGGACAAACACCAAAGCGTTGTTCCTTTTGCTATAGCAGCTGCTGTGGCTCTGGTCAGATGCTGAGGCTGGTGTAGCTTTGAGGTTACTGTGGAGTCCCCTGTCCTCTTTGTCGGGGATTGAAGTTATTGGTGGCAGCGGCAGGATTCGAACCTGCGACCAAGGGCTTATGAGTCCCCCGCTCTGGCCTCTGAGCTACGCTGCCATAGAAATATCATAGCAGCCGACCTTGGCACCGTCAATCCTGCGACGGCGAGAGCAACACGACTACCCTGTCCAGAATGTGGTGGGCCACCTCGTACTTGTGCATCAGGGGAAGTTCCTCGACCCTCCCCTGGCGATCGATCAGGGTAACCCTGTTAGTATCTGTGCCGAAGCCGCTACCCTCAGCGGTAACATCGTTGGCGGCGATAAGGTCAAGCTCCTTGTTTCTAAGCTTCTCGGTTGCCCTGTCTATTAAATCCTCGCTCTCAGCGGCGAATCCAACTTTGATTACATCACCATGGACCTCGCTGAGAATGTCATCCGTCTTCACCAGTTCGAGATTCAGGGTTTCCGATTCCCTTCTAATCTTTCTCTCAACGACCTGTGCCGGCTGATAATCAGCGACCGCCGCTGCCATGATGAGGACATCCGCTGCTGCTGAAGCCTTTAGCACGGCATCTCGCATCTCGTGAGCGGTCTCCACCTGCATTACCTCGACCCCTGCGGGCGGAGGAAGCTCGGTAACAGTGCTAATCAAGGTAACTATCGCGCCCCGGTCCCTCGCTGCCTCAGCTACCGCATAGCCCATTTTGCCCGAGGAACGGTTGCCTATATAGCGTACCAGATCGATGGGCTCCCGTGTGCCTCCGGCGCTGACCACAACCTGCCTGTCAGCCAGATCACCCTTCCTCGCCAGAACCTGGAAAACATTGACCATTATTTCATCGGCCTCCACGAGGCGTCCCATCCCCACCAATCCCGAAGCCAGGCGGCCATGCGCCGGGCCTACTATAGTAAAGCCCCGTGAGTCCAGCTTCGCCAGATTCTCCTGTGTTATTGCGTTGCTGTACATCCCTGCATCCATCGCGGGGGCCACTATCACCGGCGTCCTCGTAGCAAGCACAATGCAACTCAGCATCTCATCGGCAATGCCCACTGCCAGTTTGGCGATGGTATTGGCGGTCGCGGGAGCAACTACCACAACATCCGCTCTCTCAGCAAGCGCCACATGCTCTACACTGAACTCGGAGGAAAGCTCCCACATATCAGTGACGACAGGCCTATGGGTGACGCTGCGAAAGGATAACGCCGTCACGAACTCCAAGGCCGCCTTGGTCATCACCACATCGACGGCCAGACCCCTTTGAGTCAGCTTGCTGGCGATATCCACAGCCTTGTAGGCAGCGATGCTGCCGGTTACTCCCAGAACTACGCTCTTACCCTCAAACACGCTACCTCCATACGGTTGGCTAACGCTCACTATTCAGCTCGTGTATCAGCCTCAGACCCACAAGCGTCAAATCGGGCTCCACGGCGTCTACGACTTCGGTCTCACTGGCTATGATGTCCGCCAGCCCCCCTGTGGCGATCACCTTCGCATCGCCACCCAACTCCTTCCGCATGCGAGTAACGATGCCTTCTATGAGCCCTACGTAGCCGAAGATAATGCCGGACTGCATTGCAGCAACGCTGCTTCTGCCTATAGCTTTTTGAGGCCGTACCAGCTCCACACGGGGCAATTTGGCCGCATGCTCAAAGAGCGCCTCAGCCGAAATCGTGATGCCCGGAGCAATGGCTCCCCCCAGATAATCCCCCTCTTTCGATACCGCATCCAGCGTAGTGGCCGTGCCAAAATCGATGACTATCAAGGGGCCGCCGTAGAGCCTGTGCGCTGCTGCCGCATTGACCACGCGGTCAGCTCCAACCTCTCGTGGGTTATCAATCGAGATACGAACCCCGGTCTTCGTGCCCGGCTCGACCACCATGGGTATGACATCGAAGTAGCGTTGACATAGCTCCTCGAAAACCGTCACCAGCGGCGGGACTGAGCTTGAGATGATAGCATGATCGATATCTGCAAAAGCAAGCTTCCTCATTGATAACAGATTGAGCAACACCGCAGCATATTCATCTTCAAGCTTGTGGACATCAGTGCCCAGTCTCCAGGTGGCCTTCAGACTATCACCTTCGAAGACGCCTATCACTACATTCGTATTACCAATGTCGATCGCCAGTAACATGGTTCCCCTATCTCACACCAGTCAGCCACGCCGATTGCAATCGGCACCACCGAGAGTGAATTACCCCAACGTGAGCGCTATTATAGCCGACTACCCTTCAGGTTACAACATGTGTTTTACGTCCAGCCATCACACTTAGAGAGTGGGGTCGACGATATCCGGAGGATCCCCTTGGGGAATGGTGAGCCTATCGCCTGAGCGCTGGCGTCTGAGAAACTCCACACCCTTCCTGGTATCGCTGGCCACCCGCGCCTTGTCGCAGTGCCTGAGACGATATTTGAACAACCAATACGTGAACTCCTGCAACTGATCGAGGGTAATATCCCCGCTTTCAGGATAGCCTTTCTCATCCCTAAAGAGTCGCAGAAGAGCTTCATGGCTGGCGCCGTACAGCCGCCGATAGCCGTCGTCCTGACCGCCGACTCTACCAGAGAAGACATGCGAGTTGCGTTCTTTGCTAATCTCCTCTTCTATTGCGAGAAGCACAAACTTCTCA
>QIGA01000110.1 GCA_003229915.1 Chloroflexota bacterium | reverse complement strand
GGCAACACCCGAACTCCGCCAATGCGACTAAAAGAGAGGAGGTGGCACTCCTCCGGTAACATTTCTAAATGAGTGAGCAACCACCCTCCAGCAACATTCTTATGTGAGTTGACGCGGGTCAGACCAGTCCCATTGGGTCGATATCTACTGACCAGCCCTGAGGGAGATGAAGCTGGGAGAGGAGGGGGATGGGGTCGGGGCCGCGGACTATTATCTGCCACCGGAATCTGCCACGCACGCGCTGGGTAAAGGTGGGGGATGGGCCGAACACGCTAATATTAGGCAGACCCTGGGAGTTCTTTTCCTGATTGAGAAGGTGGTATACTCTTTCTGCTTCTTTCTGGCAAAGGGCGGAGTTGGTATGAGTGTAGATGAGACGTATCAGTCGGCTGAACGGCGGGTCGCTCTGCTGATGGCGAAATGTTATTTCCTGTTCATAGAAGGTTGAGTAATCGTGCTTTGCCGCGGCGACGATAGCGTAGTGATCCGGCGTATAGCTCTGGAGGATGACTCTGCCCTCGGTCTTTCCCCTCCCCGCCCTGCCGGCCACCTGAGCCAGGATCTGGAAGGTACGCTCGCTGGAGCGGAGGTCTGGCAGGTAAAGCCCGATATCGGCATTGATTACTCCTACCAGCGTCACCAAAGGCAGGTCGAGGCCTTTGGCGATCATCTGGGTTCCGACCAGGATATCTGCCTCGTGAGCCAAGAAGCTGTCCATGATTCGCTCGTGGGAATGTTTTCCCCTGGTGACATCTCGGTCCCAGCGCAATACCCGTGCTGTGGGGAAGGCCTTCCCTACCTCCTCTTCAACCTTTTGAGTTCCGATGCCCAGGAACTTGATTCGCCTGCTCAGGCATACGGGACAGACATGGGGTATTTTGGTCCTGTAATTGCAGTGGTGGCAGACCAGATCGTCGTCAGCCGCATGGTAGGTCAAGGAGACGTCGCAGCGATGGCAGCGTAGCACGAAGCCGCAGTCCCGACACTGCACGAAGGTTGCGGTTCCCCTGCGGTTGAGGAACAGGATTACTTGTTCCTGGGCAGCCAGGGTCTCAGCGATGGATCTAGCGAGAGAACGGCTGAAGATGCTTCTGTTGCCTTCCTTCAATTCGCGGCGGAGGTCTACGATCTCAACCTGAGGCAGAGGTGATATCTCCCCGTCCGAGATTCTTTCGGTGAGCTGGAGCAATTGGAATTCGCCTCTCTGGGCTCGGTGATAGCTGGTTACGTCGGGAGTAGCGCTCCCCAGGACTACCACTGAGTTGGTAAGTTCCGCCAATTTGATGGCGACCTCGCGGGCGTGATAGCGGGGTGGCTGCTCTTGCTGTTTGTAGGTCCATTCATGCTCTTCATCTATGACGATGAGGCCCAGCTCTGGTTGTGGGGCAAAGAGCGCTCCCCTTGAACCGATAACGACATCGAAGTCGCCCTCCTTTATTCGTTGCCATACGTCGAACTGCTCTCCTAGAGACAACCTGCTGTGAAGCACAGCTACTCTGCCGGGGAATCTTGTGGCGAAGCGGTCAATGGTTTGCGGGGTGAGAGCGATCTCGGGGACAAGGACGATCGCTCTCTTCCCCATTGATATGGCTTGGTCTAGCGCTCTCAGATAGATTTCTGTCTTGCCGCTGCCGGTTACGCCGTGAAGCAGGAAGACAGGTGGGGGGCTGGTATGGGGCGGCTCGCTGAAGGCGAGCCGCCCCATACCAGCCTTGATCTCCGCCCAGGCTTTCTCTTGGGCCGTGGTGAGGTTGGGTGGAGACACTGGAACGAAAGTGCGATGTGACAGCGGATCTCTCTGCACTCTGACCTCCTCAATGGAGATCACACCTTGGCGGGTCAGTGCCCGCACTGTCTGCGAGGTCAGGCTGAACTGCTTCCTTATTTCGGAAAGTCGTACCGGTCCGGGCTTTCGTATCAGAAGTGTGAGCAGCTTTGTTTGTTGAGTGGCTCTCTTTCGTTCAAGAGAGGAGATGATTTCCTGGGCCTGGTCAACAGATGCTGCCAGCCTCAGATACGTTTCCATTCGAGGTCTTACCTTGATCCTCTCCAGCTCTGGCGTCTTTATTGCAAGCTTCTTGCGCATAAGCTGATCGATCACGGATTCGATTCTGGGTAGCCCCGCTGACTTCTTGAGATCCCTCACCCCGATTTTGCCCTTCCTCTGGAGGAGAGCTAGCAACTTTCGTTGCGGCGCAGTGAGGGAGGAGATCGTAACCTCGGAGGCGTTGGGTGTGAGCTCGATGAAGGTGATAATCCTGCGCTCGAATCCTGGTGGCAGCATCGGGGCGGCTGCCTCAAAGTAGGAAGAGCGGTAATATTCGGCTATCCAGCGGGAGAGTTCAATCTGGTGTGAGCGCAGGATCGGTTGAGGATCGATGGCTTGGGCTATCTCCTTGGTTTCCTCAACCGCGGGGTGGTCGGTGAGGGCAAAGACAATACCTTGAATCAGCCGGGGGCCGAAAGGCACCCAGACAGCGTGCCCCACGCTAACGGGAGTGTGCGGTGGTATGGAATAGCTGAAGGTTCTTGGTTGCGCAAGTGGGTAGTGGACAGCGACCTCAGCGTAATTCATCCTTTGCTCTTGATTTTACCTTGGCCTTGGCCATTTTGCTGCTGAGATCGCGCAAATAGTAGAGCTTCGACCGGCGAACCTTACCGTGTCGCACTACCTCCACCTTTTCCAAACGGGGAGAGTGTAGGGGGAAGGTGCGCTCAACACCCACTCCCTGGAATACCTTTCTGAGTGTGAAGTTGGCACTGGCGCCGCTGCGGCGCATCTTAATCACCACACCTTCGAAGGTTTGACTGCGCTCTCGCTCTCCCTCAATGATCTTCAGCTTTACTTTGAGGGTATCACCGGGACCAAACTCGGGGATGTCTTCATTTACCTTGGTTTCTACGACAGAGCCGATGTCCATTGTTTCTCTCCTCGGTATAGCCTCAGCCTTGAGCACATTTTGATCAGTGCTGTCAGCCGCTAACTTAACCTTTCCTTAACATTGACTGTGAGATTAGTTCCCTCTCTTCAGATGAAAGATCGGCTTTCTCCAAGAGTTCGGGACGGCGTTTGAGTGTGCGCATAATCGACTGCTCTCTTCGCCACTTGGCTATCTGGGCGTGATTTCCCGAAAGCAATACCTGCGGGGCTTCCCACCCGCGGTATGCCTGAGGGCGAGTGTATTGCGGGTATTCCAATAGGCCGCTGGAGTGTGAATCATCCGTTGCTGACTCCTCAGAGCCCAGAACTCCGGGCAGCAGCCTGGTCACTGCATCTACAACTACCATCGCTGCCAGCTCGCCTCCTGTGAGAACGTAATCGCCGATGCTGATTTCATCGGTGGCCAGGTGTTCCCTTACCCTTTCATCGATACCCTCGTAATGGCCGCAGATAAGAATTAGCTGGGCAAGAGACGCCAGCTCCGCGGCAACATTCTGGTTGAAAACCCTCCCCTGGGGGGTAAGCAGGATGACTGGCGCAGAGGAGCACGCGCTCTCTGCCCTGATTGCCTCCGTTGCCTCGAATAATGGTTCTGGTTTCATTACCATGCCCGTTACCCCGCCGAAGGGGTAGTCATCGACGACCTTGTGCTTGCCCAATCCCCACTCGCGCAGACTGTGAATCTTGATGCCGATCAGGTTGCGGTCCATCGCTCGTTTGACGATACTTTCGGCGAAGGGCCCGCTGAACATGTTGGGGAAAAGGGTCAGAATATCGATGCGCATTTCCGCCATCCCTGCTTACCTTGTTATCCACTGTTTCGCTGTCCGCGCCTACTCCTCAGCCTCACCCTTGAGAACCTCGATGGCATGGGGCAAAGCTGGTAATATCACAAGCAGGCTTTCCTTTACTGCCTTGGGGCTGCCGGGCAGGTTTATGATGAGGGTTTTGTCGCGAGTGCCGCACACCTCCCGGCTAAGCATGGCGCGAGGCGTTTTCTTGATGCCCTTTGCTCGCATCGCCTCTGAGAAACCGGGGACGGTTTTGTCCACTACATCGAGTGTAGCTTCTGGGGTGACATCGCGCGGGCTCAGTCCTGTCCCTCCGGTGGTTATAATCAGGTCTACTCCGCCTTTGTCGGACCACTCAGTCAACTTCGCTACTATGTTCTCCTTTTCATCGGGAACGATACCGTAGTCCACCACACGAGCGCCAAACTGAGACATCACCTTGCGGATAACCTCGCCGCTCTTGTCCTCGTCTTCACCTTGAGAACGCCTGTCGCTAACGGTCAGTATGCCGATAGTCATCATGCCCCACATCCCCCGCTGACGTTTTATCTATACTATCACACATGAGCCTGGTTGCAAAGAGTGAGTGCTCCGGTGGAGAGTTACTGTCAACTATTAGTCGGTAGAATCATGGGAAGTTGTTGAGCGAAAAGCGAACTGGCCAGTGTTAGCAAAAGCCCCGTTTCCCGTCCCAAAAAAACACCGCATAAACTATTGACAATGGGACAGCGATGTGCTAAAAAGTGGTGAATAGTGGTGCAAAGTGGGGCTGAGTGGATGTTTCTGGGTGAGTATGAGTTAAGGATCGATCACAAGGGAAGGGTAGCCATCCCAGCCAAGTTCAGAGACGCATTCCGCGCTGGGCTGGTGCTTTCACGAGGGTTCGACAAATGCCTCAACGTTTATACTGTAGGGGAGTGGGAAAGGGCGGCTGAAGAACTCGTTTCCCTCCCCACTACCCAGCTCAACCCGAGGAGGCTCGCTCGCTTCACTTTCTCCGGTGCATTCGATCTTGAACCTGACCGGCAGGGGAGGATTATCCTCCCTCCTGCCCTGCGCCAGTACGCCAGTATCAATGACGAGGTTGTTATGATCGGGTCATACACGCATCTACAAATATGGGCAAAGGACCTTTGGGCTGCGGAGAAGCAGTTTGTGGCCGAGCACGCTGCCGAGATTGCAGAGGCTGTAGAGATATGACAATGACTACTCTACCCTTGACTAATGCGCCTGGTCATGAGCCCGTTATGCTCGAAGAGTGTATGGATGCTCTGAAAGTTCAGCGCGGTGGGAGATACGTAGACTGTACTGTTGGTGGCGGGGGACATGCTGCGGCGATCCTGGAGGAGAGCTCCCCCGGAGGCCAGCTAATTGGCATCGATGCTGACCCCCACGCGCTTAAGGTAGCGCGGGAGAGGCTCAAGACCTATGGGAAAGATGTCATTCTGGTCAATGAGAATTTCAAATATCTGGAGAATATCTGCACCAGGTATGGCTTCAGTCCTGTAAATGGCGTCTTTTTTGATCTCGGTCTTTCCTCTCTCCAGCTTGAGGAGGCAGGTCGTGGCTTTAGCTTCAGGCAGGATGCGCCGCTGGACATGAGGTTCAGCGACAAGCAGGCTCTTACCGCGGCAGATATCGTCAATACCTACCCGGAGCCTGAGCTGGCTCAGCTTCTCGATAGATACGGTGAAGAACAGCGAAGCCGGCAGATAGCAAGACGCATAGTAGAAAGACGCCCTCTGAGGACTACCTTGGAACTCGCTCAGGTTGTGGAGCAAGCTGCTGGCAAGGCGCGTGGCAGGATTCACCCGGCGACGAAAACCTTTCAAGCCCTGCGCATAGAGGTCAATCAGGAACTGGAGAACCTCGAGCTTGCGCTGGAACAGTCGCTCAGTCTCCTGGGAAGCGGTGGCAGGATTGTTGTCATTAGCTTTCATTCGCTCGAAGATCGACTGGTCAAAGGCTTCTTCCGTCAGGAGGCACAGCGGTGTATTTGTCCTCCAGGAATGCCTGCTTGTATCTGTGACCATACTCCTAGGCTCAGAATAGTAACCCGAAAGGTAATCAAGCCCTCTCCAAGCGAGGTGCAGGCTAATCCGCGGAGTCGCAGCGCGAGGATGAGGGCTGGCGAGCGCATCTAGCCTTTTCAGTTAGGGTGGAACTATGGTGAGTGGAACAGCGTTGAAAGGTGGGATGGAGGTGGTTGGCACTGATGCTGATAGACTTACTCAGATCAAGGTTGTCGGCGTAGGCGGCGGCGGCACCAATGCTGTCAATCGCATGATCGAAGAGGATATTCCGGAGATCGACTTCATTGCGATAAACACAGATGCGCAAGCCTTGGTGCGATCGATAGCTAAGACTCGCCTGCGCATAGGCGACAGACTTACGAGGGGGCTCGGAGCAGGTGGTGACCATACGTTGGGCATGCTGACGGCTGAAGAAAGCCGTGATGATCTCGCCCGGGCTGTTGATGGCGCTGATATGGTATTCATAACCGCAGGTATGGGTGGGGGCACGGGCACTGGCGCTGCGCCGGTGGTTGCGGAGGTCGCAAAAGAACTTGGCATCCTCACCATAGCCATCGTGACCAGGCCCTTTAACTTTGAGGGCGTGTACCGTGCCAGAGTGGCGTCTGAGGGTATCATACGGCTCGAGGAGAGAGCGGACAGCATAATCGTCATTCCCAACGAACGCCTTCTGAGCATGTGTGACACGAATGTCTCCATCGAAGCGGCTTTCAAGATGGTGGATGACGTGCTATTTCAAAGTGTCAACGGCATTTCCGGAGTGATCGGGAGCTCCGGCAATATCAACCTCGATTTCAATGATGTGAAAGCTACAATGAACGAGGCGGGGCTTGCCTGGATATCCATGGGCTACGGCAGTGGTGAAAGCCGGGCTGCTGATGCTGCCAGATCTGCTATTGTCAGCCCTCTATTCGATTTCTCCATAGATAGAGCGAAGCGGATTCTGTACAATATTACCTATAGTGATATTACCCTCTCTGAGGTAAATGAGGCAGCCAGTATCATCAGAGAGGTGGCGGATCCCAATGCCCAGATTATCTTTGGCCTGGCGACGGATCCAAAGATGGGTTCTGACGTGAAGCTCACGTTGATCGCTACGGGATTCCGGGAGGGTGCGAGTAACGTAGAGAGTAAGAGCCCGATCGTGTTCGATGATGATTTGACAGAGTACGGGGTGGACGCTAAACGCCGATCGATTTTCCCTTGGATCAGGTAGAAGTCTCGTAGTATATATTGTTTTATAATTCCTGGTTTCCAGGAATGGCGTAAGGCCGTAGGAATGAAAGTTCCTACGGCCTTCCTGTGCCTGCGCTAAACGATGAGCTAAGCGACATCGTAACGCATCAGGTCATCGTAGCTCTCACGGCGTCGAGTAACACGTGCCTTGCCCTCACTGATCATGACAATCGCCGGTCTCAGCGATGCGTTGTAGTTGGAGGCCATGGGGAGACAGTAAGCGCCACATACCGGTATGACGATGATATCACCGGGGGCGACCTCGGGCAACTTGGCGTCCTTGGCCAGGATATCTCCTGACTCGCAGAACTTGCCGGCGATGGTTACCATCTCCGCCTCATTCTCCGCGGCCTTGTTGGCGATGAGCGCTTCGTATCTTGAACCGTACAGCGCTGGCCGAATGTTATCCGCTATGCCACCGTCCACAGACACATACTTGCGCACTCCGGGGATGTCTTTGATTACCCCCGCACGGTAAACTGCTACGGCTGAACGTCCCACAATCGCCCGGCCTGGCTCCACGATTAGCCGGGGTGGCTTCATCCCGAATTCCTCGCTGTGGGCGTGAATAGCCTCGGCGATA
The DNA here is from genome assembly GCA_003229915.1 of Chloroflexota bacterium. Classification (GTDB taxonomy): domain Bacteria; phylum Chloroflexota; class Dehalococcoidia; order SZUA-161; family SZUA-161; genus SZUA-161. The sequence goes on along the minus strand of QIGA01000110.1, from coordinate 2,458 downwards.
GCGCTGGCGTAGTAGCCCACATCTGGAGCTGGATCATCCCGGGTATATGGGATGGCAAATCCGCCTCCGGGACTGAACTCGCGGAAATCGAGGCCGTACTCATCTCGCATCTCAGCGGCGAACTGGAAAACGATCTTGATCGCCTCTTGATAGGGCTCAACGGAGAAGATTAGGGAACCCAAGTGCACGTGTAGCCCCACGAGTTCGACATTGGATGCCGACATAGCTTTAGATATGGCTTCTTCGGCCAGTCCCAGAGCGATTGGCAAGCCGAACTTGCTGTCGATGACGCCTGTGGTAACGTGGCGATGGGTGTGGGCGTCAATGCCTGGGGTGAGCCTAATCAGCATGTCCTGGGTGATCCCGGCCTCTTGGGCCACCTCGTTGACCAGTGAAAGCTCGTGGAGATTGTCGACCACGATGCGGCCAATCCCCCAGGATATCGCCAGTTCTATCTCTTCCCTGAGCTTGTTGTTGCCGTGGAAGTAGACCTTCTCCGCAGGGAAACCGACCGATCTGGCTATACTTAGCTCACCTCCGGATACCACGTCAATTCCCAGTCCCTCCTCCCGGATGATTGTCGCCAGAGCTCTGTTAAGAAAAGCTTTGGCAGCGTAGATCACCAGGGTATCGCTATAGCTTTGCCCGAACCCTTTGCGGTACTCAGCACAAGTTCGCCTCAATGTGGCTTCATCGAAGATGTAAAGCGGCGTGCCAAACTCGGCGGCAAGCTCCGCTACGTCACATCCTCCGATGGTGAGGTGCCCTTGCTCACTTATCGCCGCGGTATCGGGTAGCAGCGCCGACATTTGCTCTACTGCTGACATGTGTAATCTATCCTCCAGCCGTAGCGATTATACTTTGGCGGCTGGTGTCGCGCAAGTTGCGGCACCTGTGGACAAATCGCGTTGAATAGTGTAATATGCTTATCTGGAGGGTGGGATTTGGCACATACGAAATCAGCAAAGAAATCGATTCGCATAATAAGGGAAAGGCGAAGCCGCAATAGGGCTATCAACAGCGCCCTCAAGACCAGCATCGGCAAAGCAGAGAGGCTCATCCTTGACAAGGAGCTTGAGCCGGCCAGAGACGCAGTGAGGCAGGCAACGATCGCCTTGGATAGGGCGGCACAGAAGGGTATTATCCACTCGAACAACGCTGCACGCCATAAGTCACGCCTGATAAAGAAGTTCAAAACTGCGTTTCCTCCTGAAAACTAGGCACAGCGGTCTGGCCAAGCACCGATCGATTCCTGGGCAACATAGAATTTAAGCTGCTCGTACGAGCAGCTTTTTCTTTTGCCTTAATCCGTGAATAATACTCTGAAATCAGACTATCATGTGACTGTTGCCTGCCGACGGATTATGGCAAGACCTCCGGCAAACGTAGCGTTGCTACTCCTGTGGCAACGAATCCTCGTCGTGACAGGAGTCACGACGCTACCAACTGATGCATCACATTACGTTTGTGGTGAGCCCTTCGGTGCCGCTCAGGAAACCACGAACGGTCCTTCGACAAGCACGTTCTGAGTTTATCGAAGGGCTCAGCGCGAGCGAGAGAGGACCTACATTTGGGGCAAAGCTGTATGAATTCGCCTGCCCGGTGAACTCTCAAAGTTAACTGCCAGTTCATCGTAATTTCCCTCCCCTGGCGGGAGGGGATTAAGGGGAGGGGGATTCACCCTCATCCTTCGGCAAGCTCAGGACAGGCTCTAACCTCTCCCTTGAAGGGAGAGGAGATTTATGCGGAACCATGCCAAAGACTAATGGTTTATGAAATCCACGGATTAAGGTTTTGCCGCTAGTATTGACAGTAGGCATCTGGCGTGTTAGGCTCTATCTTGGCAGAACAAGCGTTCGGCACAAAAATGCTAAGAGGTGAGAAATGAAGGCGCTCTCCTCAAAACAAAGGCGAATTCTCGGCTTCCTGCGCAAGTTCCGCGAGGAGAAGGACTATCCTCCAACCGTGAGGGACATCTTAAAGGGTTGTGGCATCAGTTCTACCTCGGTGGTTGACTACAATCTGAAGATTCTCGAACGGGAGGGCTACATCCACCGTGACCGAGAGGTGTCGAGGGGCATCGAGCTACTTGATAAGGATCGAAGACGCTTGGTTCCGGTGCCTGTGATCGGCCATATCGCCGCCGGTGAGCCAATACCGGTGCCCACTTCCGATACCTGGGAAATGGAGCCGCTGGATACTGTCGAGGTCAGCGGCGAAATCACTCAGGGTAAGGATAATGTCTATGCCCTGAGAGTGAAGGGGACCTCGATGGTAGACGCCCTTATCAATGATGGCGATGTTGTCTTGATGCAGCAGGCGACTACTGCCGATGATGGTGAGATGGTTGCCGCCTGGCTCAAGTCGGAGGAGGAGACCACCCTGAAGAAGCTCTACCGTGAGCGCAACCGCATTCGTCTCCAGCCGGCCAACTCCACAATGGAACCGATCTACGCTG
>QIGA01000079.1 GCA_003229915.1 Chloroflexota bacterium | reverse complement strand
CGAAATGGGCAGGGAACATGCCCCTACGTTCCCCAAGTAGTGCACAGTGGTAAAACCCTTCTATTTATCCAGACCAAGTGCGTGGAACACCATGTCCTGGTGAATGGCGCTGACCTGGTGGCTGAAGACCTTGGCCACATCTTGGGTGTCCCACCTCAGCTCTTGCTGGAAAGCCTTCCATGTTTCGGCCGCCAGCCCTATGCCATTTGTCAAAATTCCCTCAAAGTCCGCATGCATATTAGGGTAACAGGTCGAGTCGAAGTAGCAAGTGTCTGTTGGTATGCGGCAAAGACCATTGTGTTGTGAGGCAGTTCTTACGGCGCCTCCCAGAAGTTTGTGCCCGGATTTCGACAGGGAGGAGTGAGTCAGCACTACTGCCACCGCTCCGGACCCCAGGGTTAGAGAGGCAAACGAAGGTTTGAGCTTGTCCCTCGTGATGTCGGGGTCGTTCAGAACATCATGGATTGTTGCATCAGTAAGCCGTCTGCTGCTCTCGCTGCCAACCACGATTCCCGCCTTTACCTGGCCCAATTCGATCATATTTGCCAGAGTTACCATGCCGTTGATGAACCCAATACACGCATTCGATATGTCGAAGGTGGTTGCTGTGCGGGGCAGGTCCAAGGAATCATGAACCACAAGAGCGGTCGCCGTCTCCAGGAAATCACGGCATACGGAGGTATGAAGTAGGCATTCTATATCGCCCTTGTCGATTGCCGAATTAGCGATGGCTTTTTCGGCTGCCATCGTGCTGACTTCACTCGGCCGCGTTCCCTCATCCCAGAATCGCCGCTCGCGAATCCCCGTCATCATTTCGAAGCGCCCATAGGGAAGCTTCAGTTTCTCATATATGGGCGCTAGTCTCTCTTCCAGGCCTTGCGATGTGATGATCGTGTCTGGGAGCTCGTACCCAAAGGATTCAACGCAGACCTTTTCATACCGCATCTCAATGAACCCTCAATAGAATCTCAACCATAACCGGGATATGCTCATCCAATGTTTTCCGCCATGCCTGTGTATGGAGCAATCTATAGTACCATGACTGTCATGTAATGTAGTACTATTGCACCTCCTGGCGGATCTGTCAACAGCTTCAAATTAACCAAAATTCACCTTTCCTACATTCATTGCTTGCAAATAATTATCTTGGGCTGCCACAAAGAAGCAACTAACGGCAGCTCAAGGTAATTCGCTGAGTTGGTTGTTCCCACCAAATCTCCCGCTGCAGCCTGGATGCTCCTGCGCCGCTGGTGGGCACTTCGTTGCTCACGGGCCAGGCTCCATTGAAAGATTTCTCCCCTTGCAAGAAAGGGGAGAGGGTGCTGTGGGCCTACGCTTTCTCGATGGAGCAGGTTAGAACACTACGGTTTGGTTCACCGATACCTATCCTAGATGTCTTTCATCAACGGCTCCAAATAGGCCACCGAGCTATCCAATGTAGACAGCTGCATATAGTCATCTTCGGGGACAGTGATACTGTAGCGCTTTCGCAACTCCATTATGATGTCCAGGAAATCCATTGAGTCCATATCGATCTGATCCCGGATGCGGACATCAGGCTTAAGATTGCTCAGGTCTTCATCGGGTACGATCTCGTGAATGACCCCTAGAATCATGGATCTAATCTCGTCTGCTGTCATAGGTTTCTCCCCTTCTAATGCGGTTATAATAGCCCCTTGAGCACTATTCTGCAAATCTTTTGACAATGAGGGCGGAGTTGATGCCCAACATCCCGAAAGAGTTGTTCAGGATGTAGTCGACCTTATCGACCTTTCTGGGTTCGTTGATTACAAGATTCTTAAGGGCGCAATCAGGGTCCAGGTTGTCCACATTTATTGTCGGGTGAACTATATGGTCTTCAAAGGAAGGCAAATTACCCGCCAGTTCCAAAGCGCCTGCCGCGCCCATGGTGTGGCCGATGTAGCTCTTGGTGTTGTTTATGTAAGCGTTCGAATTATTTCCGATGACCTCTCTAAGTGCCTGGCATTCCGCCTTGTCCCCCTCAGGAGTTGCGGTTGCGTGGGTATTGATGATATCGATGTCGCTTGCCGATATGCCCGCCTTTTTCAGAGCAAGATTCATACACTCAGCTTGCCTTGGTGGGTTTGGCAGAATGTAATCAAACGCATCCGAGTTGATGGCGTATCCCACGATTTCGCCGTAGATCTTGGCACCTCTTTCGAGTGCCTCATTCAGTCTTTCCAAAACGCACACACAGCCGCCTTCGGAGACCACGATACCGTTTCGGTCTCTGTCGAAGGGGCGGGATGCCTTCTGGGGGTCGGGATGACTCGCCAACGCCCCTTCGTTCTTAAAAGATGCGAAGACGCCGAATGTATGAGGGGTCTCTGAGATCCCACCGGCCAGGGCCAAGTCCACTTCGCCCAGGCGCAGCATTTGCAAACCTTGTATGAGGCCGATATTGCCAGCGGCGCAGGCGGCTCCCAAAGTGTAATGCGGGCCGGTGATGCCCGTATTTAAGGTGACTTCACCAGCCGGACTGTTGGCCACGGTTCTCGGATTATGGTGGTGGGACCAGACAGCTACATTGAAGTCATACTGCTTGATGTTGTATATCTCATTTTCGGTTTCGACGTTGCCATGCTCGGTAATCCCGAGATAGATGCCGATTCTTGATTTGTCAAGAGAGTCGAGATCCAATTTGGCATCGGCGATTGCTTCATGGGCGGAGTAGACCGCAACGGATCCTGCTCTGGTCCCCCGGCGCAATTCCTTTTTCCTCTGATACTTCAGTGGGTCGAAATCGCACAAACCGGCTATGACTTCGCCCATGTAGTGGGTTTCGATTGTTCCCACCCCGGATTTGCCGGCAAGCAGGTTCTGCCGAAACTCTGCGAGGTTGTTTCCGTTCGGTGCCGTCAGCCCAATCCCGGTTATTACAATTCTTGTTTCTTCAGGCATGCTGGTAACCGTATCACTATATGCTCATCTTCTGGCGCTACCACACCAGCCCCAGCATAATGGAGGACAGTCCGCTGCCGGCAGCCATCATGACAACCCTATCGCCAGGATTGAGGTGCCCTTGCTCAATTCCTATAGCTACCGAAATGGGTAGGGAACATGACCCGATGTTGCCCAGATATTCCACTGTGGAAAAGCCTTTGGATGAATCCATCTCGAGGGTGCGAAACAACAACTCTTGGTGGATAGCGCTAACCTGATGGCTGAAGGCCTTGTCGACCTCCGACTTCTTCCACCCCAGCTCTTGCTCGAATGCTTTCCATGTCTCGTATACCAATGGCAGGCCGTTCTTCAGGATTCCCTGAAAGTCTGCACGCATATTGGGGTAGCTGGCCGAATCGTAGAAACAAGTGTCAGCATCTACACGGCAGAGGCCATTGTGTTGTGACGCTGTGCGTACCGCCCCACCTACAAGCTTATGGCCGGAATTCGACAACGAGCGGTGAGTCAACACGGCCGCTACCGCTCCGGACCCCAGGGTTAGAGAGGCAAAGCCATCTTTGAGCTTCCCTCTGTCGATGTCAGGGTCGTTCAAAAGCTCGTCGACCGTTGCGTCAATAAGGCGTCTACTGCTCTCGCTGCCAACCACAATCCCCGCTTTTACCTGGCCCAATTCGATCATATTTGCCAGAGTTACCATGCCGTTGATGAACCCTATGCAGGCGTTTGAGATGTCGAAGATAAGGGCTGTGGGAGGGAGGCCCAGAGAATCATGCACTACAAAAGCCGTCGCCGGTTCGAGAAAATCACGGCTAACGGAGGTATGAAGAAGACATTCAATATCGCCTTTGGCGATTCCAGAATTGGCGATAGCCTTTTCCGCCGCAATTGTGCTGACTTGGCTCGGCGGCGTTTTCCCATCCCATAATCGCCGCTCGCGGATTCCGGTCATCATTTCGAGCCGCCCGTAGGAACGGTTCAGTTTCTTATATATGGGCTCCAGTCGCTCCTCGAGGCTCACTGAAGTCACGATCGTCTCTGGGAGCTCATATCCAAATGACTCGATGCAGACCTTCTTGTACCGCATTTCAATAATTCCTATACAAACTCGCTGCCTTGCCTGTACGGGGTCATCTGTCGGGTGCCCCGCGCTTTTCCTCTCTTGATAGCAACGTCGGGATGTGGAACTTCGTCTTGACGTTCGACCACTCCTCAGCTGACTCAGGGGGGATTATCCTGTCGGGAACATACTTATAGACTGCCGAGATGACAGCGGAGACCTTTCTCGAACTCGCCACGGTGTCCGGTATATACTCATCCGCCGCAGTGATGAGAGAGGAGCGCACCTTGGGAGGGAGTTTGTCCAGCCCGTCAATGATGCCATCGATCGCCTTAGGAGGGACGTGCTTATCCAATGTATTCAAGTAAAAGAGCAGCAACCTATCCGGTACAAATCTTTCCACTGCCTTGACTTCAAACGATATTACCTTTCCCGAGATAAATTTGGCCGGCGGTTCAAGGGCGGCCTTGGTTCTCTTTAGCAACATGTTCTTCCTCCTGGACTGATTTACAGGAATCAACGCCGATTACAGCAGTAATGTAATCGGTAGGGTATAGTACTGGCGATACTGCACTACTATCGCATTTTTTGCTAAATCTGTCAACGAGATTTATTTAACTTCCGTTTACTTTTCCTCCCGTTTCCGAGTGCTTTAGTAAGCAACCTTCGATTTGATCACGAGTGGCCTAGTCGTTGAGCTTTGAGGGAACCGATTGTCTAGGTGTTATTGCCGTATCTTTCCTGATACGACTTTACCTGGTGCACAAAAGCCTCGACTCTCGTCTTTGAGTTCGTTTGCTTCAGTCCATCGTATATCATGGTGAGTAGAGGAATGCCGTTTCGCTCCTTCTGTACCTTTTTATAGATAGCTGTGGCCAGACTGCCGAAAACGCAGTTCAGTACTATGAGGTTGGCTATACCGCTGCAGCCCTGCAGCGCATACCCCTCTGCTTTGGACACATTAATGGTTACCGTTGGGTCTATAGCAGGGCTGACATAGGGAGAAGCCATCTCAATCCTTTTGTCAAGCGGCGGTATCTTCCACTCCGCCAGTTCCTCTCCCAGCATGCCCTCGATCCACCGCTGCCACCGGATGTCCCACGACCTTCGAATGTAGTAATAGAGGGCCGCGATGTATTTCCCTCTTGAGAGGTTCATTCTGGGGTATTCATGCTCGAAATACACGAGGAAATCTGTGGTAGTTGGGCCGAACCTCACTTCAGCGCCGTGTGACTCGAACTCCTTGATTATGTCGTTATTCGACCATGAGTTCATGCAGGTATAGAACTCGCCCACGATTCCGATGACAGGTCTTCTCTCCTCTCTCTTGGGAACACGATCCATAGCTTCGATGGCCCGTGTAAAGGTTTCGGAGAAGTTCCCTGACACGAGACCTGAACATATCTGCTCCACCGCCCACTCATACACCTTCTCTGTTTCGCCATCGTTTACCTCATAAGGCCGAATATGGAGTAACTTGGCCAACAGGATGTCGGTTGCCAGCCACCCTTTCCAGATAGCTCTCGCCCAGTTGAGCCCGAATAGTCTGGTAGCCTCATCGAGGCGAATCGAAGTTGATGGGGCAACCACGGGCACGTGGGAGAGCCCCAATCTCTTGAGAACCAGCTTAAACGACAGGGGATACTGACTCATACGACAGGAGCCGTCGAAGTTAAGCGTGAAGAACGCTGAACGATCGGGATCGAAGCCTTCAAGCTCAGTCATCCGTACCAGGTCTCCGGTGAGAAGCTGGTAGGGATGGCACTCCTTGGAGGACGCATATCTTCTTCCCAATTCGTCCGATCTCTCATCGGGCCTGGGCAATACTTGAGCATCTATGCCCGCTGATTGAAGAGAAGCGGCGAGAACGTTGGAGTGCCCGCTGATATAGGGAACATAAATGGTTCTATTGAACTCCCTCATTTTCTTTGATGGCTTGAAGATAGCGATCTCGGCTCCAGGTCTCACAACATTTAAGTCCACCTGCTCATCAGGTCTCGCTGTGACCTTGGTTCTGTTGGAGGTATCGACAAAGGCCTCGATCCTCGTCGCTATTCCGGCGTCTGCGCTGTGTTCGTCCACCTCGAGAACCAAACAAGGATTCGCTCCCATGGTATCCTCAAGATACTTCATGAAGAAAGCATCGGGGCCACAGCCGTAATTCGTAATCAGTACGGGATTCAGGCTCTTGTGGTCTCTAGCGAACATCACCGCCCTGAGCAGATTCTGCTCATTCTTCCAGACCAGGTTGGAGTAGTGGGAGGGTAGCTTTACAGAATCCAATGGCAGCAGGTCGAATGGGATGGCCAGCACCCCGAGTTTCCGCAATTTCTTGGGGATGTTCAGGTTGAGTCCGATATCGTGGGCATTGTAGGGCTTGCCTATGACTACCACTGCCTCATTCTCGCGGCTCAGATTTGCCAGCACCTCGCGACCTCTTTGCTGACACCTCTCCTGGAAGTCTCGCTGGGCTTTGATAGCGGCGTCTGCAGCCCGGGCGGCATCTTTGGCGGTCCTGCCCAGCGTCTGGCCTAATTGCACCATTTGCTTCTTGAGGTTGTATCCCTCCTTCGCCATGAATATGGTGGGCTTTATGATTTTTGCCCTGTCCTCAAAAGCGGGCCCGATCATGAACGGGATACCCTGGATGTAGGGGCAGTTGTAGCTTCTATCTACGTCGTCTGCCGTCATTTCGAGATCGATAACGCTAGGCAGAAAGACAAAGTCTACGTTCTTCTCGATGAGGTTCTCCACATGTCCGTAGGCCACTTTGACCGGGTAGCACATCTCGGCTAGAATCAACTGCAGCCCCTTATTGATAAGCCTTCTGTTTGTCTTGTCGGAGATTACAACCTTTAATGCCAGCTCCTGGAAGAACGTGCCCCACAGCGGGAATTGCTCGTAGAACATCAGCATTCGGGGAATACCGATCGACACGGAATCGGTGTCGGCTTTTTCCTCGTTGTGGTAGCTGAGCAGCAGTTCCTCCCTTTCCCGAAACAGATCGGGCAGACCATCATCAATGCTCTCGCTCTTCTTGATCTCGTATCTGTCGCAGATGCCGCCGTAGAACGATTCTTGATCACCGTCTACGAGGACCCTCTTTATTTCGCAGTGGTTGGGACAATGCATACACTCAAAGGGTTTGACTTCATAGTGCCTGTCCCCGAGATCGAAGCCCACGAAGCTGCTCTTTTGATTGCCCTCCATCCACCGTTCCCGCGCGATTAGGGCGACACCTATGGCACCGGTCACATTGTGGTCATCGGGAACTATAATTTGTTTGCCGAGAAGATTTTCGAAGGCGGCAGCCACGCTCCTGTTGGTAGCTACCCCGCCCTGAAAATATATCCTGTCACCAATTCTCTTATTTCCCACAACCTTTTCTATGTAGTTGTAGGCTATTGAATACGAAAGGCCGGCAATAAGGTCGATCTTGGGTGAACCCACCTGCTGGTGGTGTATCAGGTCCGATTCCATAAAAACGGTGCATCGGGTGCCCAGATCGGCGGGATTTCTGGAATCGAAGGCGAGTTTGCTGAAATCATCGAGTCCGACATCCAATCTGGTGGCTTGCTCCTGAAGGAAGGAGCCAGTTCCCGCAGCACAGACTTTGTTCATTTCGAAATCAACCACTGAACCGTTCTTGAGGGAGATGAATTTTGAATCCTGCCCGCCGATCTCAAATATGGTGTTGACGGAGTCGTCGATTTCGATGGTGGCCCTGGCCTGCGCCGTAATCTCATTGACCACCACGTCGGCGCCAACGAAATCACCCACGAAATAGCGTCCACTCCCAGTAACCCCTACCCCTTGGACTTCGAAGAGTCCCTCCATGCCGAGAACGATGTCCGCGAGTCCCTTTTTGACCGACTTTATCGGCTCGCCTTCGGTCATCAGATATCGCTTCCGCAACAGGTTCTTGTTCTCATCCAGGAGGACGATATTTGTACTTGCTGCCCCGACATCGATCCCCAGAAAGACCCTTTTTTTCTGTGCTTGTTGCCCAATGTAGTCTTCCCTGTCAGCAGACGCGCCATCTTTGTAGCTCAATCTCTCCAAGTATCCCTGTTTGGATTCGTTAGCTGTTCGAATTAGATACTGCCTTATATCCTCTGTTGCCTTACTAAGCTCCAGGGGTGTGCTTGTCTCTCGCTCCCTGGCCATAATGGCTGAGCCCAGGGCTCCCATGATGAGGAAATGATCGGGGATGATCAGTTCTCCTCTTCCAAGCTTCAGCAGGTCTTCAAATGCTCTGACCACCCCCTTATTGGCGGCTACGCCGCCCTGGAACGCGATGGGCTTCTTGAACTTCCTGCCTTTGCCCAGGTTGCTTATGTAGTTTCTGGCCAGGGCGTAGCACAGACCGGCCACTATGTCTTCTTTCGGAGCCCCCTCCTGCTGCAGGTGAACCATGTCGGACTTGGCGAAGACGCTGCATCTGCCGGCAATGGTCGCTGGCCTTTCAGATTTCAGGGCCAGATCGCCGAATTCCTTATCTATGGAGATTCCCAGACGATACGCCTGTTGATCGAGGAAGGAACCAGTACCGGCGGCGCAGATCTCGTTGAGGGCGTGGTCAACTATGATCGATTTCCCCTTCCGTTCGTCTGGCTCCAGGAAAATCAGCTTTGAATCCTGCCCCCCTATTTCGATGATTGTTCTGACCTCGGGGTGAAAATAGGTGACAGCCAGTGCCTGGGTGATGATCTCATTCTCTTTGTGCGCACCCAGAATATCGGCCACCAGGTCTCTGCCGCTTCCTGTGGCTACCACTCCGTCGAGCTTGGGGAAATCTCCACTGAGGCCGTTAAAGGCATCAAGCAGGGCAGGGATAGGCTGTCCCTTCGTTCGCTGATAGATGCTCTCGAGCGGGTTCCCCTGTCCATCGGTTACGGCAATGTTCAGGCTCACTGAACCTATGTCTATTCCCATATAGAGCTTGTCTTGCTTTGCCATTTCGCCCTCTCTGCTATTGGGAAGGGTATGGTTCTGGTCTGAAAGCTGCTCGTGAAGCTCCTATTGGCTCTCGCCGTACTGATAATTGAAGTAGGCCTGCTCCATTTCGTATGCCACCGCGGGGAGCGTATCGACCTTGCCTAAGCCGAGTGCGTGGATGTATATTCTCGCCGTCTTCTCCAGCATCTCGCAGTTGACGAAAGCTTCTCTCATATCTCTTCCCACGGTGAGCGCGCCGTGATTTGCCAGTATAACCGCGTTTCTGGGCCCTAATGCGGGAACAACATTTGTGACCAACTCCTGGCTGCCGGGAAGAGAGTATTCGGCCACTTTTATCTCCCCACCCAGATAGGTGACCTGGTCGTCGAGAATAGGCGGGATTGCCCAGCCGGCAACCGAAAAGATGCCGCTGGAAACTGGGTGTGTGTGGATGACGGCATTCACCTTTTTGCGTGCCTTGTAGATACCTATATGCAGCATGGTCTCTATAGAGGTGGTAAGCTCGCCCTCAACATGCTCTCCTTCGAAATCGACAATGCCTATGTCATCGACGCCTATCAGATCGTAGTAACGATTGTTGGGAGTGATGGCCACCAATTCCCGTCCGCCTGGCTCCCTGAGACGCATGCTTATATTCCCCGAGGTGCCTACTACCAAGCCCCTCTCCGCTATTTGCTGGGCGGCCTCAAGTACCACCTTCTTTTCAGCGTTCCAGGCGCTCATTTTTACCTCCTGATAACGAATAGCCATTGCTCGTTCTTAGATGATGCTGTCAGTCTCCGGTGCGTAGCCCGCGAGGAGAAAACGAGGTCTACCTCGACGTGGGCAGAAGCAAGCTAAGACAAATGCTCCTGCTGCTTTGACCTAATTAATAATTATACCACAGGCGGGTCTTTACATAAATGCCAGTGTGGGCTTAAGCTTGTGGCGAACAATCCTGAGGTAAGGTTTCTTTCCCCCTAATCGGAGAGCCCTGTTGCGCTTAGAAGGAACCTTCTTTGTTGTAGCGACATCGGTAGTTGGCTATGCTGTCGCCTATGGCAACTGATAGAAGGTTGCAGTGACTAGTTGGCTATGGACATAGTTTCCAGACGGCGAGAAT
>QIGA01000062.1 GCA_003229915.1 Chloroflexota bacterium | reverse complement strand
GTGATGCCGATGGCAATCGGCATGGTGGTTGGATTCCTGCGGGAGCATTTCCCCTCACCATTTACGCCTCTCGATGTCTGTTCATTCCGAGGCTGAAGCTGTTTCCTCCTCCTTGGGCCTCGCATTGCCTGGGGCAAAGAGCAGAAACAGGCTGGGCAGGACGAAAAGTGCCATGAGGAGTGAAAGGGTTATCATGATTGCGGTCAGCACGCCGAAGGTGGCAAACATTGGCATCGGGGCAAATCCTATAATGGCAAAGCCAACTACGGTAGTTAAGGCAGCGCTGAACAGGGCTAAACCGGTGGTCCGAGCGGTTTCACGCAGGGTGGTTTTCTTATCCTGACCTCTTTTCAACTCCTGACGGAAACGCTCGGTGAAGTGGATGGAGAAATCTATGCCCACGCCGATGGACAGCGCGGCGATCATGGCGGTCAGCATGTTGAGGTGGTAACCAGCGACATACATAAAGCCGTAGAGCCAGGAGGCTACGAGCAGCACAGGGATCATGGTCATGACGGCATATCTGAGTGAGCGAAAGGCTATCAGTAGCAGCAGCAGGACGGCAGCGGCCGCTATGAGCAGGGACTTGCTCAGAGCATCAGCGATGGCGTCGAACTGCTCTACGCGTACATAGGCGTCGCCTGTGAGACCATAGAAGTCGATGCTATCGACGTTGCCCATCGCTATGTCCATGTCCTCGTTGAGCTCAACGGCTGAGGCCTTGACTATTTCCTCTTCCTGCGTGCCGGGAACACCGATCCACATGATGGTTGCGTCATTTTCTACTCCTGAACTGGTGTGGACGAAGGACTCTGCTATGTGCCTTGGTCTGTAAAGCAGTGTGGTCTCGTCCTGCGGGACACCATTGACCGTGACGTAGTCATAGACAGCTTGGAGCTGCTCCTGCGTATCCGGAATGAGGTCACCGTCCACGTCAGTTATCTCAACACCGGACGCCGCTTGTATCTCCTCGCGGGCGTAGTTCTCTTCGATCACCGCCTTCAGCATGTCAAAGAGGAAGACCCGGGCATTGGGTTTGTTGTCGATAATGCTCCGGGATACGTGCTCGTCGTCATCCATCTCGGCGATTGTGGCCTTTATAGCGTTCAGCGCTTCGTGTTGAGTGAAGTCCCCTTCAATGTAGATGAAGGCGGGCTCCCCCACAGTTTCGGCCATGTGTTCCTCAATCTTGTCTATACCTATCACAAAGTCCGAATTCGAGTCCAGAGCATCCTTGACATCCATCTTGGTCTCCACGTTGAACCAGCCCCAGGTGGCAAACCCTGTTACAATCAGGATGAGGGGCAACGTTATGAACCACGCGCTGCTCACCCCGGAGACGGCATTACCCAGCCATGCTCCTCGCGAAGAGACTTTACCTGTTGCGATGGATGCGATGGCCCCCCGTCCTCGCCATGCGTGGTACCGCATTACTACCGCTGGCACGAATAGCCCGAGAATGATCAGCGAGGCGAATATAGCGAAGGAGGCACCTATGGCAAAGCCGACCACAGATTCTATGCCCGATGAGGCATTGGACCCGAAGGCGATGACAGTGGTCAACATGGCCAGCATTAGAGCTCTGCCCACGCCGTAGGTGGAGTCGCCAAGGGCTTGACTGGGGAGTTTGCCCTTGTCTTTTTCCTCACGGTACCGGAAGAGAGCTTGTATTGCATAATCTACCCCAAGTACCACGATAGCGATGGGCACGATCAGGTCGAGTGTCGTGGAGGTTTTAAGCCCTATCAGGTTTGAGAATCCCTTGAGCCATACTATAATCATGCTCAGGCCGAGGGTGGTCACGAGTGTTATTAGCCAGGAGCGGAAGATAATGAGAAGCAATACGGCTATGAGGAGCACAGCGATGATGGTCATGGTGGAGCTGAGCCTGCCCTCGTCTTCTATCTCAAGGTTCAGATCGATGCCAACTCCCCAAAGCTGATATCCTTGCTCCTCACCGCGTATTATCCCCTGCACGTCTCGGCCGAAGTACTCTAGGGCAATGTCCTCCGAATAGTCCTGGCCCACGCTGGTGGGATATTCCGTCTTCACTTGGTCGCCGTCAGACAGAACGATCAACATCAGCGCTGGAGATGTCCAGCCGTCTTCCCCCTTCTCAGCTTTGACAGACAGGCGATCCTGGAGATCCTTGGTCACGGGGTCATTGAGCAGGTAGCCTATGGCCTGCTTGACCTGAAGGTCGGTGGCGTTCGATAGATCAAGGGTGCCACCGCTTTGGAGAAGGAGAACCGAGTTGACTGGGTCGGCTATAGAATGCACGCCTTCGATAGTGGCGCCGATCGTTTCGATGTATCGCCGGTAGAGGAAGGGAGACAGGCTGCTTTTCCTAAGGTTCTGTTCGTTCTGATACAGCTCGTAGAGGCTCTTTTGGGTGAGCATGTCGCCATCGCGGGCTTCCACGATGAAGGGCAAGACGTATACTTCGGAGGGGAAAGTGGCTTCGATCTGATCGTACAGCTTGACCACAGCGCTGCCAGTAGGGTTGTCCCTGGCCTGTTCTGTGGGAGCCATCGTAGACAGTGGCAAGAGCAGCAGTATAGTTACTGCAATAGTCGCGGCAATGACCCACGACGAGTGTCTCTCCACGGTATTGCTGAGCCACCCATAGAATCCTTTTCTGTTGCTGTCGGGCTCACTCATTCAAGGATTACTCCGGAGGTTTTGTGTTGGAGCCAGATTGATGGTATTGTACCATGCGATCTGATGGCACGTAGTCAAACGGCATCTGGGCGGAGGGTATAGATTGGGTTAGAACTGCTCTATGAACTGTGAGATCTCGGCGAAGGTGAAGACGGGGCCATCCCTACAGACGTATTTCTCGCCGACGTTGCAGCGGAAGCATTTCCCCAGGCCGCACTTCATCTTGCCCTCAAGCGTGGTCACGATCTGTTCATCACCGAAGCCCAGGTTCTTCAACCTGGTGAGGGTGAACTTGATCATGATCGGAGGGCCGCAGATGATGGCGATGGCGTCCTTGGGTGAAGGCCCAAGCTCGGCTAACACATCGGGTATGAGCGCGACTCTGCCATTCCAATTATCGTCCCCGGCGTCAACTGTGAGCTCGACCTTGGTCCGCGGAGGCTTCGCCCAATCATCGAACTCAGACGCGAAACACAGGTCGCTGGGACTGCGCGCCCCGTTGAGGATCAGGACTTCGCCATAGTCTTCCCGATTATCAAGGATTGTAGTGATCACCGGGCGCAATGGAGCGAAACCGATGCCGCCGCCGATGATGATGATGTTCTTGCCTTTGTAATCATCGAGCGGGAAGAAGTTTCCGAACGGCCCCCTTACACCTGTCTTCGCTCCAGGTTCGAGTTGATGGAGGGCATTGGTTACTGTGCCCACTCGTCTGACCGCGAACTGCAGGCCCTCTTTACGATAGGCCACCGAGGCCAAACCGAAGGGCCCCTCGCCCACTCCGAACGCGGAGACGAAGGCAAACTGCCCCGGCTTATAGTCGAACTCATCTTCGGGCCTGTCCAACTCCAAAGTGAAAAGCTTGACGTCAGTTGTCAAATCGACGGAGCTTGTCAGCGTAGCCGGGTAGGGCACGAAAGGATTTGGGATCACCTTCTCAGTTGCTTCCTTAACCAACTTTGGCTCCTAGTTCCTGGAGATCAGAGATAATCTCCCTGATGTCTATATTGACCGGGCAGGAGACGACACAGCGGCCGCAACCGACGCAAGAAAGGGGGCCGAACTGCTGGGGGAAATAGAGCAGCTTGTGGCAAAAGCGCTGGCGGAGGCGAGAGCCCTTGTCTGCTCGGGGATCATGGCCCCCAGCGATGCGAGTGAAGCCCTTTGACTGGCAGCTCTCCCAGGTGCGTATCCGCTCGATCTTTCCTTTGTCCGTACGATCACGTATGTCGAAGCAATAGCAGGTAGGGCAGACATACGCGCAAACATTGCAATGAATACAACGATCCGCCAACCGGCTCCAGTAGGGACTATCGAACACTTTCTTAACGGTTTCAACGATACCTTCAGCAGGAACGCTCGTATCGCAAGAAGGCGCTGAAAGTGTCACGTCCGACTCCTTGAGCTCTACGCCTTGGAGAAGTCGCTCGCCCTTTTCGGTGACCGCTTCGACGGCATAGCCATCATCTACTTCGGTAAGCATTATATCAACGCTGGAGGAGTCATTTGGAGCGCTACCCACACTGGTGCAGAAGCACTGAGGGGCAGGTTTTGTGCAGGAGAGTCCGATCATTGTAGTCTTGTTTCGATGCTGAGCCCAGAGGGAATCGGCGGGGTCATCCAGATAGGGGCCATCGAGCATGGCAATCCCTCGGGCGTCGCAGGGGCGGATACCGAAGATGACTGTCTCCTGATCGATAATTGTGGGGATTAGCTCGACGTCGTTGTCTTGGGACTTGGTGGTAAACAGGGTGTCGGTTCTGGGGAAAAAGAACTCTTTGGGTGAAAGGTTGGTATTTTCATAGTCAAATACAACCTCATCCACAGATTGCACGGGATCGAAGAGGATGAGATCGCCTACATGCTTGGGAGCGACCAATGCTCGCTCCTGCATGATGTTGTGGAGCCAGGATTCCAGACCCGTTTTCCCCAGAATCTTCGTCATTCCGCTATTCCTAGATTCTCGTCTTTTTTGAAGGTAATAAGAGGCGCGGGAGCGTCTTCGCTCATGCCTGCCTTATAGTCGAACAGGTCGAGCACTTCTTGCTCCAACTTCCTGTTGAGCAGGCTGAGAGGGATGTTGACAGGACAAACCCGCTCGCACTCGTTGCAGGAAATACAGCGCCCGCCAAGGTGGTAGGCGCGGATCGTATTCCACATCCAGTTCTCATCGGGAGCGATCCTGATCCCCACCCATTCCGGATCGAGCAGTTCCACAAAGCAGTCGATGCAGTAGCAGCCTGGACAGGCCTGACGGCAAGCATAGCAGCGAATACAGCGCTCTGCTTGGTCTCTCCAGAAGGTGGCCCTATCCTCGGCTGTCTTCGTTGCCATTTCGGCGACATCGGCGAATTCGGCGGGGGGTTCCTCGGTTATGGGCTCACCCACTGCGAAGTCGGAGACAACAGGGGTGTGCTGTCGGCACCAGTTGCAGCGCTTTTGAAGCTGCTCGCTGCGCTTGTTCCAGCCCCACTCGACCACACCGGGACAGACCACCCCGATAACGTATACCTTGTCTCGCTGGATCTGCCTCTCGCTGAGCAGGAGGTTCAGGGCGCGTGAGTCACAGCCCTTGACTACCACAGCGGTAGATTTACCTTTCTTGTCGAGGAGATACTTGACCAGGTTGTGAGTGCAGGTGTTGTCGAAGGCCAGCCGGTCGACTTCCGCGGCGTCATATATGAAAGCAGGACGCGCGCTAACGCCATCGCTACCTGTCTCGTAGCCGATGACGCATTCCACGGCGCCGTTTTCGAGCAGCTCTTTGGCCTTGTCTCGTATCTGCTGAGTGAAGTCCTCGCCCATCAGCCCACTTTCCTCGGCCCTAGCTTGGTCATTTCGTCAGTGAACTCAGAAACGACCTTGGCAAATCGCTTTCCTTCCGACGCTGAGATCCACTCTATACGAAATCGCTCTTTCTCTATGCCCATGAAATCCAGTAGGTCTCTCAACAGTGCGAAGCGACGCCGTCCATGGTAGTTGCCCTCGGTGTAGTGGCAGTCACCGGGATGGCAGCCAGCGACAAGAACAGCGTCAGCACCTTCCTCGAAGCACTTGACTATCAACAGTGGATCAACCCTGCCTGAACAGGGGACGCGCATAATACGGATGTTAGGCGGATAGGCCTGGCGGCTGGTGCCTGCCATATCCGCCCCGGCATAGCTGCACCAGTTGCACAGAAAGCCGATAACCAGGGGGCTGTTATCTTCGGACAAGTGTCATAACCTCCGAGAGCAGTTGCTGGTTGGTGAAGCCACGCAGATTGATCGCACCGGGGCGGCAGGCCACAACACAGAGCCCGCAGCCTTTGCACAGGCTTTCGTTGACAGAGGCAATGATGCGCCCGTCTCTGGTTGTTTGTTCCTCTATCGCATTGAAGGGGCAGACCGCCTTACAGGCGAAGCAGCCGACACACTTCATCGGGGCAACGATCGCGGTTAGGGGATCGGTGGTCAAGCTGTCCTGGCTGAGCAGGCCTATCACCTTGGCTGCAGCAGCGCTGCCGTGCGCTACGCAGTCGGGGATGTCACGCGGGCCGACCGCGGCACCGGCGACGAATACACCGTCGGTCTGTGTTTCCACAGGGCGTAGCTTGGGATGGGCTTCGATCAGGAAATTATAGATGTTGTAACTGATATGGAGGGTTTGGGCGAGCCTATCGGCGTCCTCGCTCGCTTCCATGCCTGTTGCCAGCACCACCAGGTCAGCGTCGATCTCCACCGGTCTCCCTATCAGGGAATCTTCACCCAGAACCTTGAGGGTCTTGCCATCCTGGTAGATTTGAGAGACTCTGCCCCTGAGGTAGACAGCTCCTGATTCGTCCTGGGCGCGGCGGGCGAACTCCTCGAAGTCCTTGCCACCGGCACGGATATCTATATAGAACACGTAGCATTGGACTTCGGGATCGTGCTCTTTGAGCATGATGGCGTGTTTTGCTGTATACATGCAGCAGACCTTGCTGCAATAGGGCCGGCCCACCTTGTCGTCCCGTGACCCCACACACTGGATGAAGACTATGTTCTTGGGATGAGTATTGTCTGAGGGTCGGAGCACCTCGCCCTCGGTAGGTCCTGCCGCTGACATCAGGCGCTCCAACTGGAGCGAGCTGATAACGTCGGGATATCTTCCCGCCCCATACTCACCGTAGACACTGTGGTCGAAGGTCTTGAAGCCGGTGGCAACCACGAGAGCACCGAACTTCTCGGTCACAATCTCCTCCTGCTGCTCCCAAGCAATGGACTTCGTTGGGCAGAGCTTCTCGCAGATGCGGCACTCTGGAGGCTTCTTGCCTTCCTCTGTCTGGGTCCATTTGAGATACTTCTGATAACGGCAATTCTCCATGTCGATGACCGGCTTATTGGGGACTGCCTGAGCGAAAGGTATATAGATGGCCGTGCGTTGGCCTAAGCCGAGGTCGAACTCCGAGGTCACCTTCTCAGGGCACTTCTGCCAGCAGGTGCCACAGCCGGTGCACGTCTTATGGTCGACCATTTTCGCTTTCTTCAGGATGTCAACTTCGAAATTGCCCACAAACCCTCTTACCTCTTTTACCTCAGAGTAGGAGAGGAGGGTGATATTGGGATGCTGGGCAACATCGACCATCTTCGGCGTCAGTATGCATGCTGAGCAGTCAAGGGTGGGGAACGTTTTGTCTAACTGGGACATGCGTCCGCCGACACTGGGCTCCTTTTCAACCAGAACCACTTCATGACCAGCGGAAGCTATATCCAGGGCTGCCTGTATTCCGGTAATGCCACCGCCGATGACCAGGGCACGCTTGGTGAGACCCACCTGTTTGGGGAAAAGGGACTCATGGCGGGCCACCTTGGCCACGGCCATCCTGACGTGGTCGATGGCCTTCGCCGTGGCCTTTTTGGAATCAGAGTGCACCCAGCTACAGTGCTCTCTCAGGTTTGCGATCTCGAGAAGATAAGGGTTGAGTCCGGCTGTGGCAACGGTTTTGCGGAAGGTATTCTCGTGCATTCGGGGCGAGCAGGCGGCGACCACTACACGGTCCAGCTTCTGCTCGCGTATCGCATCACGAATCGATCCCTGGCCCACCTCACTGCACGTATACTTGTTTTCATCGGCGTATGCCACCAGGGGCATAGCTTTGGCAGCTTCAACAACCTCGGGAACGTTAACAATACCCCCGATGTTGGTGCCACAGTGACAGACAAAGACTCCGATCCGGGACATCCTAGGCTAGCTCCTTCTCGCGCAACATGGGTAGAGGGTCGGTCAGATGTTTATCCAGCAAAAGCTCCTTGGGCGAGAAGCCCAGAGCGAGCCCCATTAGCTGAGTGAAGTAGATGACAGGCAGTTTGGTTTTCTGCCCGAACTTTGCGATCATATCCTTTTGGTACATATCCAAGTTGGCGTGGCACATAGGGCAGGCGACAGCGACGCAATCAGCTCCGCTCTTCTGTGCCAGCGAGAGAAGACGGTGGGATAGCTTGAGGACGATGTCGAGGCGGGGGAAGGCCACGCCAGCGCCGCAGCAGGTCGTTTTCAACCCCCAATCAATGGCCTCAGCTCCGAGCCTCACCAGCAGCCTTTCCATCGTTTGTGGATTCTCCGCATCATCGATACCTACCACCTCCGGGGGCCGAGCCAAAAGGCAACCGTAGTAGCAAGCCACCTTCAGGCCATTGAGGGGCTTTGTGACCGGAAGAGAGATGCTCTCGTCCGCCAACATTTGGAGCATTGACTCGACGGCAACTGGTTCGCCCAGCTCTTTGCCGATAGCGCTATTGACCAAGTTCAGCGTATCCTTATTCTTGATTTCATGAATGGTGGTTCTCAGTCGCGAGAAACACATGGCGCAAGGGACTGCGAGCGGGAGCCCCTTCTCCTCGGCTTGCTTCAAGGTGTGGGCGGGGAGTGCCAGGCTCAGCAAGTGGTCTGTGGAATGAGCTGCTGAGGCACCGCAGCAGACCCACTCTTCCAGTTCGCGTAGCTCAATGCCTAGCTTCTGGCATACCAGTTGCGTAGAAATATCGTATTCTGCCGCTGTGCCATGCAATGAGCATCCAGGATAATAGGAATAGGTGCGTGCCCCAACCTTGCTACTGTGATCAGATTCAACCATTGCTAGCTTGGTTTCCTCTCTAACTCTTTCACCCGCGCTGCTATTTGCTTGACCTCTGAGGCCCCTTCTATCTCGGGCCTGAGTTTCAGTTTACCTCGGGAGAACAGAGATGGCAGACGCATCACGTTGTTGAAAACATGCATGCTGCGCATGTTATACATCATGCCCAGCCCGACTTCGTGAAGACGACCGAAGAGGTGTACCTGCTGGAGAAAAGTGTCGTAGAGAACTGCCATATCTCTTTGCGCATGGGTCCTGCCTTCAGCATGGGATAGTTGTCGCAGCGACTCTATCACTTTGGCGATGTCGATTTCCCGGGGACACCTCAGGGTGCAGATTTGACAACTCACACAAAGCCAGATAGCGGAGCTATCCAGTACCTCATCTTTGAGGCCCAGTTGGATCCCCCGCATGATCTGCCGTGGAGTGATGTCCATAGCGTAGGCAGTGGGGCAACCCGCGCTGCACTTCCCGCACTGGTAGCAGGAAGTGATGCTTTCTCCGGTGTGACGTTGGACAAACAGGAGAAAGTCGTTGACAGGCTTAAGCGCTATTGTATTCTGCACTGGCATTCTTAGTCTAAACTCTGCTATTTCGAGCACAGTCGGCGGAAGGACATCAGTTCCGCCAGCGATATTGTGAGATTATTCACTATCCCCACAATCAAAAGTATAGATGACGCAGGGAGAAATGTCCAGTAGTAGGCCGGGAAGGTTATCCAAACAGACCATTGTCGATCGTGAGAGTGGGTTACCCTCAGGCTATCCTCTCCATCAATTCGGCGTAGGTTGCGTCCAGGGCATGGGGCACCACCCGCAGGTCGGAGACGACAGTCACGAAATTTGTGTCCCCGTTCCAACGGGGGATGACATGGGTGTGGACATGATCCTCTATCCCCGCTCCAGCTACCTTGCCCAGGTTCATGCCGATGTTGAAGCCCTGCGGGTTGTACGCGTCAGTCAGCGCTCTGGCGCTCTTCCTTACCAGGTCAAAGTGCTCAAGCAGTTCCTCGTCGGTCAGACCATCTAGGTCGGCCAGGTGCCTGTAGGGAGCAATCATCAGGTGGCCTGGATTGTAGGGATAGAGATTCAAGATCACGAAGTTCCTTTCTCCCCTGAAGAGTATGTAGTTCTCTGCATCGCGGTTCTCTTTTGGCTTCTGGCAGAAGATGCATTCCTTCGGCTTTTCGCTCCGAATATATTCAATTCTCCAGGGCGCCCATATTCTTCTCATTCCGTGTTCCTTTCATAGCGCAGCGCCGATAGCAGTACTGTGCGCATTTTATCAGAAGGCAGGCCGTTTTTCGAGTTCAGACATT
>QIGA01000119.1 GCA_003229915.1 Chloroflexota bacterium | reverse complement strand
CCGGCACTAATTTCGGCTGTGGCTCATCGCGTGAGCACGCTCCCCTGGCCATCAAGGCGGCAGGCGTGGGCTGTGTCATCGCCAAGAGCTTCGCCCGCATCTTCTACCGCAACGCGCTGAACATCGGGCTGCCCATTCTGGAATGTGAAGAGGCCGCTGATAAGACTGAGGCTGGAGACGTGCTCGAGGTCGAGCTTTCGACCGGTGAGATTGTGAACACGACCAAGGGTCTTATTTTTAAAGCTGTCCCTTTTCCCGACTTCATGCTCGAGTTGATCGAGGCTGGTGGCCTCATCGAGTACACCAGGCGCAAGATAGCAACTGGAGGAAGGTGATAGTGCGATTTGAACTTGCCGTTCTACCCGGAGATGGAGTTGGTCCTGAGGTGGTAGCCGAAGCGGTCAAGGTATTGCAAGCCGTTGGGCGCAGGTCAGGGCATGAGTTTGTCCTTCACTATGGAGACATAGGGGGAGCGGCAATAGATAAGCACGGTGTTTCTTTGACCAAAGACACGCTGAAAATGTGTAAGCGCTGTCACGCGGTGCTGCTGGGAGCAGTGGGCGGGCCCAAGTGGGATGACCCCCTCGCCAAGGTTCGCCCCGAGGATGGTCTCCTTGAAATACGCAAGGGGCTGGGGTTATTCGCCAATCTACGGCCAGTGAAGGTACTCCCCATGCTCATTGACTCAACATCGCTGAAGCCCGAAGTGATTCGCGGGGTGGACATGGTGATGGTGCGCGAGCTTACCGGCGGGCTCTATTTTGGCAAGCCGAAGCGGCAGTGGCGAACCTCAAAGGGCAGGCGTGCGGTGGACAGCATGACCTACTCTGAAGCGGAGATCGAACGCATTATCCGCGCGGGCTACGAGCTGGCTCGGACGCGGCGGCGAAAACTCACCTCAGTGGATAAGGCCAACGTACTGGAGTCGTCAAGGCTCTGGCGTCAGATCGCTATCGAGCTGTCGCCTGACTACTCAGATGTCGAGCTCGAGCACCAGTTGGTCGATGCCTGCGCCATGCGGCTTATCCAGAGCCCATCTCAGTTCGATGTCATCGTTACCGAGAACACCTTTGGCGACATACTTACCGATGAGGCCTCGATGCTGGCGGGATCGTTGGGGATGCTGCCCTCGGCCAGCATCGCGGGGATACCGCAGGCAGGAAAGCGGATTTTTGGTCTCTACGAGCCTATTCACGGCAGCGCGCCCCGGCGTGCCGGTCAGAACATGGCCAATCCCATAGCCACCATCCTCAGCGGCGCGATGATGCTGCGCTACTCATTGGGGCTGGCTGCGGAGGCAGATAAGGTTGAGACGGCGATCAACAGCGTGCTCGAAGATGGGTACCGAACCTACGACATAATGAGCGAAGGGATGAAGAAGATGGGCACGCGAGAGATGGGCGAGCTCATTGCCAGCAAAATAGCTTAAGATTCCGACATCGTCAGGCTTAGCGTCTCGTTTGCCAGCGCTTGTTATCTCCACTCCCGCCTGCGGGCGTTTCCCGCCCACGCCATCCAAGATCGGTGGGATGGATGTAGCGCAGTGAAACCCACTACTTATTCTGGCCTCCGCCCTAAGCGAATTCGCTGTTGGTGGGTTCCGTTGTCACTTCACCCACCCTACTCATCTTTCGTTCCAGCCTTAGTCGGCTTGACTTGTGCACCCCCCTATAGTAACATTTTTGGGGTCGTGCTAGATGGGGAGCCAGCGGTGCCCTGAACCCGCAATCCGCTATAGCGGGATCGAATTCCCGCTCGAGGTCTTACACTTTCCGGGACTATTCTCTGTCCATCGGTGATGAACGCTGGGTCCTGCGCGGCAGAACACTATGAACTCCGTCAGATCCGGGAGGAAGCAGCGGTAAATAGCAGTTTCTGGGTGCCGCAGGTCTACCTGGTGGGAGTCGGTGGCAGAGATAAGCCGGTAGGAGTGGATCGACAGTGGGTGCACGACCCCATTGAATATTTTGGCTTGGGAAAGACCTGTTGTCCAGGCTGGGACGGATAACGGTTTTGCCATGAGGTTCAAAGTTCATCATTCTTAGGAGGTCAAATCAATGGATCTGGGTCTGGAAGGAAAGACGGTTATCGTTACTGGAGGAGCCGCCAATATCGGGCGCGGAATCACATTTGCTTTCGCCAAAGAAAAATGCAATGTTGTGATCGCTGACATTGATGAGGAGCAGGGCCAAAAGGTGGCCAAAGAGGCTGAAGACTTGGGCGGAAAGGTCATCGCCATCAAGACAGATGTGACTGACTATGATTCTGCGGAGGCGATGGTGCAGAAGACACTGGAAAAATTTGGTAGTGTGGATGTTCTCGTCAACAACGCAGGCTATGTGGCCAACAAGCTGTTCCTAAAGAAGCCCATCGAGGAGTACGACAAAGAGATCAAGATCAATTACCTGGGCGTGGTCAACTGCACCAGGGCTGTCTTGGATCATATGACGGAGCGCAAAGCCGGCAGGATCGTGAATGTCTCCTCGGATTCAGGCAGAGTGGGAGAGCCCAGAGAGGCCGTCTATTCTGGCACCAAGGGGGCTGTCATTGCCTTTGGCAAGGCGATTGCGAAGGAGATGGGGAGATTTAGCATAACTGTCAATGCCATCTGTCCCGGAGCTACCATCCCTGAGATACCGGGGACAGCGGGCAAAGAGAGCATGTGGGCAGGTGATATAACAGTAGAGATGGTACCACCGGAGACCAAGGAGAAGATAATTAGCCAGTACCCCCTAGGGCGGATGGGGAAGCCGGAGGATGTCGCTAACGCTGCTGTATTCCTGGCCTCGGATGCCGCGAACTTCATCACAGGCCAGACCCTGAGCGTCAGCGGCGGTTTCAGCATGGCCTAGCAATCCCCTTTGGGGCAAGCTACAAACCAACATCAAAACTCGCAGGGAAGGAGCGCAAGCAAGAGTGGAAGATATCAGGCCGATCGATATCATGAACTATCCCTTTTGGAATCCCAATGCGTGGCGTGCCAGGGAGTTCCATATTCTGGGTGCTACCATGATGAGATCACACGTGCAGCCTGGGTCGGAGCATCCCAAGAATATTCTGCTGGAAACTATGAAGAACCAGCCAGAGGCGTTACCTGTTGCCATTCCTACCACCGAGGAATTCGTGGCCCAGATGGACGAGGTCGGCTACGACAAGATCTTTATCTCTGCTCTCAAGATGTGGTCCCACTGGGATAAGAAGCTGATCTGGGGCTATACAATTGACGAGGTGTATGAACACATTAAGGATTACCCCGATCGGCTAATCCCTGCTGTCAGCTACAACCCATATCGCATCGAGGAAAGCCTGGAGGAGATAGAAAGGGGAGTTAAGGAATACAAGGCCAAGTATTGCTATTTCCACTCCCTCACTTTTGGTCTGCCGCTTAACGACAAAAGGCTCTACCCCTGTTATGCCAAGTGCAGTGAACTGGGGATACCGGTTGGGATGCAGACCGGGCACGCGGCGGAGCTTTTCCCGAGTTGGCCTGGGTATCCCATGTACCTCGACGAGGTGGCTCTGGATTTTCCAGGGCTCACTATCATCGGCTCCCATACCGGCTGGCCCTGGGTCAATGAGCTGGTATGCATGGCCTGGAAGCATCCCAATGTCTACTGCGACACCTCCGCCTGGATGCCTAAACTTCTACCCAAGCTCCATCCAGAGTTGCTTGTCTTTATGCAATTCTGGGCAGGTCAGGAGAAGACCCTCTTTGGCTCAAACAATATGGGGCTTAAGAACTTCAAAGAGCAGTTCTTAGCATTGCCGCTGAGCGACGAGGCCAAGAGGATGATAATGCGTGAAAACGCTATCAAGGTCTTCAACCTGTAAGTGCGGGAGCTGAAGATCACTTTTGACGCCCAGGCTAGTTGGGAACAGTCGGCTACGTATTACCAGGCTGCTGTTCCCAAGATTTTCTTTAGGGAACACTTGCTGCGGAGGTTGGATTGAGGGGACATGGGATTGAGACTAGGAGAAAGCCCAAATACTCCCAGGAATTGCCTCTTGCTCAAGCAAAGAGTCGGTTGCGTCACCTTGGAATCCGGGTGGCAAAGGGACTCGGCCAGCATTTCTTGATCGATCGTGATGTACTGGAGACGATAGTCTCTGCGGCTGAGCTTTCGCCTGCTGACACGGTGGTGGAGGTGGGGCCGGGGCTGGGGATGCTTACTGAAGAGTTGGTCAAAAAGTCAGGTAAAGTGATTGCGGTTGAGGTCGATTCCAAGCTTGCCTCAGCTTTGGAGAGAAGCTTTTCCCATACCCATCAGCTTACTGTCATAAATGCCGATGTTCTCGATCTCAACCCAGGAGAGTTGGTCAGGGATCAGGCGTTAACCTCAGGCTCTATGCCAAGTTACAAAGTTGTTGCTAATCTTCCCTACTACATTGCTTCCCCGATCCTGCGCCGTTTTTTGGAGGCATCGCTTAAGCCTGTTCTGATGGTGGTAATGGTGCAAAAGGAGGTAGGGCGGAGTATAGTGGCGAAGCCTGGGGAGATGGGGCTGTTGAGCGTCGGTGTCCAACTGTATGGCAGGCCAGCGATAGTAGACTATGTGCCCGCCCGAAGTTTCTATCCTCAGCCAAAAGTCGATTCGGCTATAGTGCGTATCGATGTTTATCCAAGACCAGCCGTTGATGTGACGGACATCTCCGGATTCTTCGAAGTTGTTAAGGCCGGGTTCAGCACTCCCAGGAAGCAGCTACGGAATTCTCTGAGCCTTGGGTTGCAACTTGAGGTGCCCGAGGTTATCGACCTTCTAGAGCAAGCTGGCATAGCCTCACAGCGCCGTCCTCAGACCCTGTCTCTGGAAGAGTGGGCCGGAGTGTATCGCGCATTTGCCAGCAGAAGCGAACAATGAGTTTATCAATCCGTGCCTATGCGAAGGCAAATCTAACGCTGGAGGTTCTGGGCCAACGTGATGATGGCTACCACGAGATTGCGTCTGTCCTTCAGACGATCAGCTTGGCGGATACTCTATCTTTTGACCGCAGTGAAACGCTGGAGTTTCACTGCGATGTACCGAGTCTCCGATCGGCCGACAACCTGGTGCTGAGGGCAGCGAAGCTGCTCGGTGGGGCGACGGGTTGCGGAAAGGGGGCCTCGATCCACCTTACCAAGGAGATCCCTGTAGCGGCAGGTTTGGGGTCAGGGGCAACTGATGCTGCCGCTACCCTGGTCGGGCTGGATCGTCTTTGGGAAACTAACTTGCCCCTGCAGAGATTGGCAGAACTGGCGGCTGATCTGGGTTCGGACGTTGCCTTTTTCCTTTATGGGGGCACAGCACTAGCGAAGGGACGCGGTGAGCAAGTAACGCCTCTTCCGCCAGTGGCAGAACAGTGGATGGTGTTACTGAGGCCGCCAATTGACCCCATTCCTGACAAGACGGCACAACTCTACTCACGGCTTAACAAAGCGCATTTCACTTCAGGGATGGTCACAGAGAGGCTGGTTGGCTATCTCCGTGAGGGAACGAGGATGGATGCCCCTTTGCTATATAATGTCTTTGAACATGTTGCTTTCGATTTCTTTCCCGCACTTCCCGATTACCGCTCACGCTTTCTGGCGACAGGGGCTGTGAGCGTTCATCTCGCGGGAGCTGGCCCCACATTATTTACCCTGGTGCCTGACCAGGATCGAGGGAAGGCTATCTTAACTAATCTGGAGGCAGAGGGGCTAGAGGCATATCTTGTTCGTACAGTTGTGGCAGCGCCCTTATCCTCTGTTGGTGATAAGCCGTGTTAATGGACTTTCTGGCAGGGGTGGTCAGCGGGTTGGTTATGGGGACTGTGTTTCTCGGGGTGGGGATATATGTGGTGTTCGCCAACCGCGACATGTACGATCGTTTGAGCAGGGCCCTACCGCAGGGGATATCGCCTGCTGTGGTTATGCTGGGCTTCGTAATGGGTATGCCTCCTCTTTGGAGTCTGTTGGGCGGTATCGCCGGCGTGCTCTTCTGGCTAATCGACAACTCTTTCCCCAATGCGGGGTTGGGTAGCTCCAATCTCATTTTCACGATCATAATCCTCTGCCTCGCGGCGCTTGCAATACTGGTAATGCTAATCGCAGGGAGAAGAATCTTACGGCTGGGCTTGATAGCGAGCATCTCCTTTGCTGGCGTTTTTGGCTGGCTCATGCCGCTGCTGGCAAATTGGCGCTAGGAGGGTGTCCGAAACTCAGCGAAGCAGAGGGGTAGCCTGGAGCATCTGCTCCCATCCACCCATAATTCTCAGACGGCCTCCTGGCAGACACTGCTTTGGTTGACCGCTTGTAGCAGCCAGCGCTAAAATACACCCGGAAGTCCCGTTGTCGGTTTAGCTGCCAGAACTACGGTATGGTTCCTCATGAATCAGACTTGTGTATCTTTAGACCTTGAGACCACCGGACTTAACCCGGAAACCGATGAGATCATCGAGATAGGCGCAGTCAAGTTCCAGGGCAATGAGGTTGTCGGGACTTTTCAGTCACTAGTCAATCCCCAGTGTCCGCTGCCCTACCGGATTGAGTTGTTATGTGGCATTGAGAGGGCCCAACTAGGTGCCTCTCCTACGTTCGAGGATATCGCTGATGATCTTCGCAGCTTCATCGAAGGCTGTCCTATCGTGGGTCACAATATCTCCTTCGACCTCGGCTTTCTGGCGCAGAAAGGTATCAAGCCAACCGGTGTTACGTATGATACTTGGGAGCTGGCAACCGTTTTCTTATTTGAGCAACCCGACTATAGCCTCTCATCACTGACGAAGCAGCTTGGTCTCTCCAAGCCGCAGCATCGCGCTCTTCCTGACGCTATGGCGGCGAAAGAGCTGTTCAGGATACTCCTCGACCGCGCGCTCCAGCTTGATCTCTCCATAATTGAGAAGTTGGTGCATCTGGCAGAGAGAGCGGATTGGGAGCTCGTTCGCTTCTTCCGAGAAGTTCTGCAGCTCAAGGCAAAAGCAGCTTTCTCGGATAGTGCCAGCGTGCTGATACCCGCAAGTGAAGACAGGGCGAGTCTCTGGGCTGAAGAGGGTGAACAGCCGCTTACCCCTAAATCTGAGAAAACCCTTCTGGATATAGAGAATCTCGCAGGCATGCTCGGGCCTGATGGTGCCCTGGCTCGGGCTCTGCCTGGCTATGAACATCGCTCTGGGCAGATTCAAATGATGCGGGAGGTAGCCCAATCATTCAATAATAGCGAGCATCTTATCGTTGAGGCAGGCACAGGTACTGGCAAGTCTATTGCCTATCTTTTGCCTTCAGTCTTCTTCGCTCTGCAGAACGGTGTTCCTGTCGTGGTTTCCACAAACACGATTAATCTGCAAGAGCAATTGATCAGCAAGGATATCCCTGATCTACTCCATGCCTTGGAGCAATCGGGGAACACCGAGGTGGGTAGCCTCAAGGTGATGCAGCTAAAAGGTCGAACAAACTATCTCTGCATGAAGAGGTATGAAACTCTACTGGCAAGCTACAGGCTATCCCTGGACGATGTCAAGCTGCTTGCTCGCATAACTGTGTGGTTGCTATCAACTCAGACTGGTGATCGGGCTGAGCTTAAGCTCGGTGGCGGTGAATTCTCCACCTGGAATAAGCTCTGCGCCCAATTCGATGAGCCCCTGCAGGGGCAATGCCTCCATCGCCAGCGTGGCACCTGCTTTCTCTACCAGGCTCGCCGTGCTGCTGAAGACGCTCATCTTATCGTGGTCAACCATGCCCTGCTCCTTTCGGACATGGTCGCCGATGCTAAGATTTTGTCTCCCTATGACCATCTGATCATTGATGAGGCTCATCATCTTGAAGATGAAGCAACCAATCAGCTCGGTTCTGAGGTTACGCAATGGGACCTGTCTAGTTACCTCAGCCGGTTCAAGCAAGAGACAGAGGGACAGCGCCGTGCGGGTCTCATTGCCTGGATTGATGGCTGCTTTCGCGGCAGCACCGTAGCTTTATCGAGACAACGGCAGTTGAAGCAGCTTGCCGAATCGCTCAATAACCATGTTGACAGAGCGCAACTCCGCGTTGCCCAGTTCATAGACAGGCTTCGTAGCTTTGTCGAGAGCCACGCGCCCGATCAAGGTGGATATGACCGTTATCTGCTCTTGACCTGGGGTAAGCGGACACAGCCAGGGTGGTCGAAGGTCGAGATTGCCTGGGAGGATTTGAATCCGGTACTCAAGGACATTGCCGATGATCTGAATCGGCTCTACACCGGTCTGGAAGACCTCATTGACAACAAGATCGCGGATTACGATTACCTGATGATGGAATTGTCCTCTTTGTACTGCCGGGGCGACGAACTGCGCCAGCAGATAGATTCTCTGGTTTCCCATCATGAATCAGATAGCATCTACTGGCTTGTTATCTCCGGTAAGCGCAATGGGGTTGAACTGCACACCGCCCCGCTTAGTGTATCCAGTGCCTTGGAGAAATCGCTTTTCTCTTCGATGGATTGCGTTGTCCTGACCGGCGCTACGCTGAGCACAGAGGGCACTTTCGAGTATATAAAAGGTAGGTTGGGGCTGGAGTATGTTAATGAGCTATTGTTGGGAGCACCCTTCGACTACCAGACATCGACAATGATTTATCTGCCTCACGATGTTCCCCATCCAACCAGCCCCAGCTATCAGCAGGAGTTTGAGAGAACCCTTATCGAGCTCTGCCGTGTTAGCCGGGGGCGGACCCTGGTTTTGTTTACCTCCCACGCTGCATTGAGGACCACCCAGGCTGCCATTCAAACTCCTCTGGAGGAAGAGGGAATCCTGGTGCTGGGACACGGGATAGACGGTTCGCCCAAGCAACTTCAAGCAACCTTCAAAGAGAATCCCGAGATCGTGCTTCTGGGCACAGCCAGTTTCTGGGAAGGCATCGATATTGTCGGTGATGCGCTCAGCGTATTGGTCATTGCCAGGTTGCCGTTCAATGTACCCACAGACCCGGTCTTTGCTGCCCGCTCCGAACTGTTTGACGATCCTTTCAATCAGTATACCATTCCTCAAGCGGCGATTCGATTCAAGCAGGGGTTTGGCCGTCTCATACGCAGTAAGAACGATCGAGGGGTTTTAGTGATATTAGACAAGCGTTTGCAAACTAAAAGATATGGTTCGGCCTTCCTTGATTCAATACCACAGTGTACTGTTGTCAGGGGGTCGTCACGAGAGCTGCCGCTCAAGGTGGCGAGGTGGCTTGGCTGGGATGCAGCGCAAGGTTGATACTAACCCGTCGAGGGTGCTCCCATGCAGCAGATTTATGACTACATAGACAAACATTGGCAAGAGGCTGTTGAAGACTTGAAGCGGCTCTGCCAGCAGCCCAGTATCAGCGCACAGGGCGTGGGCATGGCAGAGACCGTACAGCTTCTGGTGCAAATGATGCGCGAGTATGGCATCGATGCCCAAGTCTTGCCGGCCCCAGGCGGTGGATATCCCCTGATCTACGGTGAGTTCATTGGCGAGTCCCCGACCACCCTCCTTTTCTACAACCACTACGATGTTCAGCCTCCGGAGCCTCTGGAGCTGTGGAGTTCCCCTCCTTTTGAGCCTACCGAGTACGAAGGGAACCTGCGGGCAAGGGGTGTTTCGGACAACAAAGGTGATATCGTTGCACGATTGCTGGCGCTTCGAGCTTATCAGATGATACGTGGCAAGCCACCGGTTACCGTGAAGTTCATAATCGAGGGTGAGGAGGAGATAGGCAGCCCCAACATCGCTGCCTTCGTTGAGCAGAACCACAAGCTTCTAAAGGCTGACGCTTGTATCTGGGAATGTGGCGGGGTTAACTGGAGGAATGAGCCTGTGGTCAGCCTGGGACTCAAGGGAATCCTCTACGTGGAGCTTGAGGTGCGCGGCGCCTCACAGGATGTCCACTCATCGATGGCCACAGTGGTACCCAACCCAGCCTGGCGGTTGGTGTGGGCCTTGGCCTCGCTTAAGGATATGGAAGAAAATATCTATATTGAGGGCTTCTATGATAAGGTTACGCCTCCAACGCAGCGAGAGATCGATGCTATCAACACCATGCCGCTGGATGAAGAGGAGACCAGGCAGAGCCTGGGGCTGGAGAGGTTTGTTAAGGGAGTAACAGGGTTCGAATATAAGTCACGCCACATCCTCGAGCCCACATGCAATATATGTGGCCTTGATTCCG
>QIGA01000085.1 GCA_003229915.1 Chloroflexota bacterium | reverse complement strand
AACTTCACCCGGTGAAAACGCAGCGCTTCCTGACAATCAAGGTTGACGCCGATACCGACGACCCTACAGCAACAGTACTTCATGCCATCGCCAAGAGTGATTTCGAGGACGCTATAGTGCGACTGCGGATCAAGGTCACAGCGGAAAAAGAGGGCTTGATCCAAGAATGTGAGATACGGAAAGCGCTTAAGGATGCGTACTTCATCGCCGCCATCAACAAGGAGGTTGAACAAGAGCACCGCAGCAGACTGGGAGCCTACTCGGCAGAGGGAATAATACCCCTGGAAGCGCTGCAGCTATACCTCGAATCCAAGAAGACTTCACGAGA
Source organism: Chloroflexota bacterium (assembly GCA_003229915.1). GTDB lineage: Bacteria > Chloroflexota > Dehalococcoidia > SZUA-161 > SZUA-161 > SZUA-161. Next base: position 9,804 of record QIGA01000085.1, on the reverse strand, counting down.
TCGCACTCAGCTCCTTATAGAATACGGAGAGAGGCTGATTCAGGAGGTAAGGGAATAGTGTATAAAGCTTCCCCCTTCAGGCTAGGAATGTTTGAGCAGTGCCCCAGGCAGTATAAGTTCCACTACATAGATGACCTGGCAAAAATCTATGCCAAACCGCGACCCTACTTCACCATGGGCGACCACATCCACGCCGCGCTCAAGGATTTCCTGTCCATTGTCCCCGTTGAGGAGCGAACTGTGCCCAGACTGGAGGATTTGCTGCGCGAGAAATGGCGGCGCAACCGCAAGGGTTTCAAGAGCTTGGATGACGAAAAACGGTGGGGTGAAAGGGCTCTTGTCCAAGTGCGTTGGTTTGCTCAGAACCAGGACCTATCCGTTACACCGCTTATGGTGGAAGATTACCATGAGGCGGAGCTATCACCAAAAATCACCTTGATCGGCAAAATAGATCGAGTTGACCGAGAAGACGGTGACAGCTTGCACGTCATCGATTATAAGACCGGCAAAATGCCCGAGGAGATGGATCGCACCCAGCTTTATATCTACGCCCTGATTCTCTCCCAAGAGCAGCAGCTACCGGTTACCAAGCTTTCTTATCTTTACCTGGATGCTGGTGAATTCCAGACCCTTCAGCCAACAGCCGCAGATTTAGAGCAAGCTGCTGACTATGTAGTGAGCATGGTTGACAGAATCCTCGCCGAGAAGAAGTATCCCGCCATCATAAACAGCTACTGCGGGACTTGCGATTTTCTCGAAATCTGCCCCATGAAGGAAGAAATCCTCGGCCTATCCCTGGAGGGCGAAGAGCCAGATTTCTAACACGAAGGAGGACATCGGTGGCGTCTCTGACCTTTTACGGCGGAATCGGTGAAATAGGGGGCAATAAAATACTGCTGGAAGATAAAGCTACCCGGATTTTCCTGGATTTCGGAATGTCCTTCGGCAAGAAAGGCGACTTCTACGAGGAATACCTGCAACCGCGGACTAACAACGGCCTTAGAGACCTGATGGAACTCGGAGTGGTACCGAGAATCGACGGAATCTATAGAGACGACCTGCTGAAGATCGATCGTATCGAAGATGTCATGAGGCAGATTGGTTGTGACGATGGGTCTCTGTGGATAAGCGATGTGAAGAGCTACAACAAGGTTGGCCAGGACAATGGGAGTCCGTTCATTCAGGGGGTGCTCATCTCCCACGGACATTTGGATCACTTCCAATATGTTTCACTTCTGGATGAAAAGATACCTGTCTACTGTTCAGACATCACCAAGATCATCATCGAGATAGCCGAAGCCTTAGGCACAGGGGGATTCGAGTACGAATTCACAGTAGCAAAAAAGAGATCGCTCTCCGAGACAGGAGCGAGAGCCTATTTCCCCGGAGCACACACCATCGCCATCGAACCTGTGCAGAGAGACTACAGAACTCTGGCTGAACACATCACCATAGGAAACATTCAGGTGCAGTCGTTCCGCGTAGACCACTCCGTGCCCGGCGCCACGGGGTTTCTGATCACTACTTCCGACGGCGAGACCATCGTCTACACAGGCGACCTGCGGTTCCACGGCACCCGAAGCGATCTGACGGAGAACTTCCGTAGCTCGCTGAAGGATTTGAGGCCCGATGCCTTGATCATCGAGGGAACCAGGATAAGAGAGGATACCCCTGATAGTGAAAGCAGCGTGGAGGAACGTTGCGTAGAGCTGGTATCTCGAACCAAAGGGCTGGCAATGGTCGGGTTCGCCTGGAAAGACGTAACCAGATACCAGACGATGAAAAACGTCGCTGAACGCACGGGCAGGATACTGGTGATATCGCCGAAGCTCGCTTTCCTCCTGAATAGACTGAAGAGCATCAATGAACTTGACATAACGGCTTTATCCACGGAAAAGGCGGTGAAAGTCTACCTCAAGAGAAAAGGCGGCATGTTATACAGTAAGAGCGATTACGTGGCGTCCAAGTATGACATAGGTTACAGCGCCGACTGGGACAGGAAAGAGCCAGATACAATCGACCTTGAGCACTTCACCTATGGCGTTAGGGCGTATCAGATAAAGAGGAATCCATCCAAGTATCTGGTTCATTTAGACTACTACGATTTCAACGAGTTGATAGACTTAAGCCCCGCGCCAGGCAGCACATATATACGTGCCTCAAGCGAGCCTTTTAGTGATGAGATGAAGCTCGATGAGGAGAGGTTGCGCAGGTGGCTTGAACACTTCGACATCAATGCCCCTGCACACGAGCCCCTGTATGTCCACGCTTCAGGGCATGCTTCTGGACCTGAGATCAAGCAGCTTATACATGACATCAACCCCAAAGTAGTTTTTCCCATTCACACGGAAAACCCGGAATTCTTCGACAGTATTGTGCCCCGAAATACCAAGGTGGTGAGCCCTGAAGAGGGAAAGAGATATTTGCTTTGAGCGATGACCGATGATCCCGATCAAGCTTGCTCTCAGAAACTTCATGTGTTATCACACTGATGTGCCGCCCCTTTACTTCGAAAGTTTCCACGTGGCCTGCCTTTGCGGCGACAACGGCAATGGTAAATCAGCGCTGCTCGATGCCATCACCTGGGCACTGTGGGGAAAGGCCAGAGCCAAAAGCGACGATGACTTGATCCATCTGGGAGAGGGAGAGATGGAGGTTGAGTTTGAGTTCGCCGTGGGCCAGAACCGCTATCGCGTACTGCGCAAGCGCACCAAGGGCAAGCTCACCAAGAGTGGTCTGCGAGGCACGGGACAGAGTCTTCTGGAGCTGCAGATAGCGACTCAGCATGACTACTCCGCGATCACCGGCAACACCATTGGCGAAACACAGCAAAAAATAATCGACATATTGCGCATGGACTACCAGACGTTCATTAACAGCGCCCTGTTGCTGCAGGGCCACGCAGACGAGTTCAGCTTGAAGACACCTGGACAGCGGAAAGAGGTCCTGGCCAACATCCTCGGCCTCTCGCTATATGATGACATTGAGAAACTTGCGAAAGACCATAGCAGGGAGAAAGAGATCCAACACCGTAGCCGCAACGACAACCTCATCCGAATCGAGCAACAGCTAGCGCAAAAGGGGCAATATGAGGCTGAGCTACCGGAAACTCAGGTCGCCATCTCTAAGATTGGCGACGAGGTGGCGAAACAAGAGTCAGCGCTTACAACACTGCGGCAATCCAGGGAAGCTATGAAATTCAAAGAGGAACAGTATCAGGGAATCGGTGGGCAAATCGAGCAGGCGAATCGACAACTCAACTATCTAGACACTCACGTCAAAGAACATCGTAACAAGATCGACAGATATGAGAAGGTACTGTCAAGTTACGAGAAGGATTCCGCCGATATACAGGCGCAGTTGGCCAAGCTGATCCAGCAAGAGCAGGATTTGAGCAGATTAAGAGAACGCACTGAAGAGCTCTCCAATCGAACCCACTACCTGCAATCAACGAATTCCCAGTTGAAGAAGGAGATGGAGGAGCTAAGAGGCAAGCTTGACTTGCTTGGGCAAGAAGAGGCTGACTGCCCTTTATGTGGCACAGAGCTGGGGGTTGAGGGGAGAGCAAGGATCATGGCTAGCTACGAAAAGCAGGGAAGCGAAAAAGGTGATGCCTACCGAACTAACCTAAACGAGATACAGAAAAAGGAAGGGGAGCTAAGGGGCCTGAGGCAAGAAGTGAACAGATCGGAGACTACAATAACAACTGAGCGGAGTCACTGCGAACGCCGGGCAGAGGTCTTAGAGAGAGAAAAAAACGAGGCGAAAAGTTCGCTTCCTCAAGAACAGGAAGCTCTCGCCCATGCCCTGAAGGCAATCGAGGACTTGCGTGCAGCGCTTCAAGAGAATTCTGAGAAACGGAAGGTAATTCTGGCGGATATCGAGACACTGCCCCGTCTTGAGAATGAGTTCAAGCAGGCGGACAAGCTCTATCGCGAACTCCGCGGGCGGGAGCGAGGCTACCAGGATAGGCTAGTTGAAGTACAAGCAAGTCTACGCCGCTGTGCTCAACTGGAAATGGAGAAGGAAGAGAACACAAAAGCACTGCGGCTGTTGGCGGAGGAGAAAAGCATCTATGATGAACTGGCCACTGCCTTCAGCAAGAAAGGAATACAGGCCATGATAATTGAGTCAGCCCTCCCTGAAATTGAAGAGGAGGCCAACCGACTGCTGGGCCGGATGACCGATAACCGCATGCACCTGAGGATCGAGAGCCAGCGCGACACCAAGAAAGGTGACACTATCGAGACCTTGGAGATAAAGATATCGGATGAACTGGGTACACGCAACTATGAGATGTTCAGCGGAGGAGAGGCTTTCAGAGTCAACTTCGCGTTGCGGATTGCCTTGTCCAGGCTTCTTGCGAAACGAGCTGGAGCGCCATTGCCAACGCTTATTATCGATGAAGGTTTCGGCACTCAGGACAGTGCAGGCAGGGAGAAGCTGGTTGAGACCATAAACTCGATTCAGGATGACTTTGAGAAGATACTGGTCATCACCCATATTGAAGAACTGAAGGATGCTTTCCCAGTGCGCATCGAAGTCACCAAGACCGAAGACGGGTCAATGTTCTCGCTGAGCTAGCAAATTCCAGAGCTAGCCTACCCATCCAAAGACACAGCTCCTCCGGGAAGGTTTTACCTTCTGAATCTAGGCGCTCTTTCCCAAGTCATAGATCAGGAACGAGGGATAAGCAGCAGATTCAATTCGACATAAGCTCTACACCTATGTTATAATTATCCCTTGTTGGTTAAAATGGAGTTTATAACATGACAGAAAGAGAAAAAAAGGAAGCTATAATCCACCAATTTCAGCTTCAAGAGGGTGATACTGGCTCGACCGAGGTTCAGGTCGCGCTACTTACCGAGAGGGTAAGCGAGTTGACTGAACACCTCCGATTGCATAGCCATGACCACCATTCCCGAAGAGGTCTTTTGAAGCTCGTAGGGCAACGACGTCGCCTCTTGCGGTACCTCAGCAAAAACGATGTGCATCGCTACCGGCAGTTGATAGCAAGACTCGGCCTTCGCAAGTAGACCAGGAGCTTGGTGGGGAAATAGGAGAGAGGATAGAACCCAATGACAAACGTTTTCCAGCATGATGTTGGCGGCAGAACCCTGCTTATCGAAACCGGTAGGCTGGCTCAGCAGGCCCATGGAGCAGTTACCGTGACCTACGAGGAGACCGTGGTTCTGGTCACCGCATGTATCAGCGAAGAAGCCAGAGAAGGAATCGATTTCCTCCCGCTCACCATTGACTATGAGGAGAGGCTCTATGCTGCGGGAAAGATCCCCGGCAGCTTCTTCAAGCGGGAAGGACGACCCAGCACCGAAGCAGTGCTGACTTGCAGGCTCACGGATCGGCCCTTGCGTCCACTTTTCCCTAAGGATCTTCACAACGAAATTCAAGTGGTGGTGACAGTGCTCTCCGCAGACCAGGAGAACGACCCGGATATCCTAGCCATCATAGGTGCTTCGGCAGCTCTCAGCATCTCCGATATACCCTTCGGCGGGCCTGTGGCCGCCTCAAGGGTCGGCTACATAGATGGTGAGTATGTAGTCAATCCCACCTTCACCCAACTCATCCGGAGCCAGTTGGACATCGTTGTCGTCAGTACCAAAGACGGGGTAGTTATGGTGGAGGCGGAAGCAAAGGAGGCTCCCGAGGATATCGTGCTTGAGGGAATCAAAGTCGGGCACGAGTCAAACCAAGGCGTAATAAAGCTCCAGGAGGACCTGGTTCAGGTTTGCGGCAGGCCAAAAATGGAGCTGAAGGCCAAGGAGCTTAGTTCGGAACTCCAAGCAAACGTTACTACCGCCATTCGTGAACGGTTCGGGCAAGGATTCGATAAGAAGGACCGATCAGAGCGCAAAGCAGCCCTGGCACAGCTTAAGGAAGAGATCGTAACGAAGCTGGGCGGCACTTACTCTACCCAAGAGGTCAGTTCTGCCTTCGACTTGGGGCTAAAGGAAACAGTAAGAGGGCTGATCCTGGAGAACGGGATAAGACCCGATGGCCGGGGCCTGACCGATATTCGCCCCATCAGTTGCGAGGTGGAGATCTTCCCTCGCACACACGGATCAGGACTGTTCACCAGAGGGTTGACTCAGGTGCTGACTATCGCAACCCTTGGCTCTCCGGGAGAGGAGCAACAGATCGATGGCATAGGACAGGAAGAGAGCAAGCGTTTCATGCACCACTATAACTTTCCTCCGTTCAGTAACGGCGAGGTAAAGCGCATGGGCTCTCCTGGGCGGCGCGAGATCGGACACGGAGCATTGGCAGAAAGAGCATTAGTCCCGGTTCTACCCAGTGAAACTGACTTCCCGTACACTATCCGCCTTGTTTCCGAGGTGCTGAGCTCCAATGGCAGTACCTCTATGGCAAGTGTTTGCGGCAGTAGTCTCTCCCTGATGGACGCCGGCGTACCTATCAAGGCCCCGGTGGCCGGCATCGCCATGGGCCTGGTAACCGGGGGCAACGGAAGATATGCCGTGCTCACCGACATCCAGGGGCTTGAGGATGCCCTTGGCGATATGGACTTCAAAGTGGCGGGGACGGCTGAGGGAATTACAGCACTCCAGATGGACATTAAGACAAAGAGCATAGAATATGAGATTATTGAGAAAGGTCTGATCCAAGCGAGGGATGCTCGTTTGTTCATCCTGGACCGGATGAAGGAGACCCTAAGCGCCAGCCGACCAGAACTGAACAAGTACGCACCTCGACTGACCAAAATTGTGGTTGACCCTGAGAAGGTCCGCCACGTGATTGGCCCTGGGGGTAAAACTATCAGGTCGATAATAAGCGAGGCCAAGGTAACTATCGATATCGGGGATGATGGCACCATTCTTATCGGCTCACCGAACCAGGAAGCAACCCAACAGGCCATACACATGATTGAAGAACTGACCAGAGACGTTGAGGTAGGGGGAACATACACCGGTCGAGTAACACGGGTAACCAACTTTGGGGCTTTTGTTGAAATCCTCCCCGGTAAAGAGGGGCTGGTGCACATCAGCGAATTGGCTGATTATCGAGCCCCCACCGTTGAGGATGTAGTCAAGGTTGGTGACGAAGTCATGGTCATGGTGACCGACATCGATCGTATGGGCAGAATAAACCTTTCCCGTCGTGCAGTGCTTGAAAAGCTGTCCCACGTACCAGGAGACCTGAGAGCAACAGACCCCGAGGAGTCCCCGAGCTATCCTTTCAAGAGTAGCACTGCGTCTCGACATCCGCGCCCCTAGCGCGATGATGATAGCAGATATGGAGACGTAAGGCCCTCAAGAGAACGACCCAGGGGCCCTTACCCCCAGAGACAACCCCGCTAGAAACCATGAGAAGAAAAGTGGTCAGGAAGCGAGAAACCAATGGATCGGGTAAAGGTTTTAGTACACGGTGCGTTGGGGAAGATGGGGCAGGAGGTACTGGGCGCCATATGTCGTGATCCGGAGCTCGAAGCAGTAGCTGGAGTGGATATAAAGGCAGAAGACGAGGAACTGCCTTTACCTGATGGTTCCCGCACAATACCACTGTCCGCAGACCTGGAATCGGCTATCAAGCACTGTCACCCCGATGTACTGGTGGATTTCACCACTGCCAAGGCTACAATGCCCGCAGTACGAACTGCGGCGAAACATGATGTCAGGCTGGTGATCGGGACCACCGGGCTATCGGCAGCAGACCTCGACGAAATAAAAATCCTCTGCGAGACCCGAAGGATAGGCGCTGTGGTCGCCCCCAATTTCTCTCTGGCTGCCGTAGTAATGATCCATCTTGCGAAGAAGGCGGCTAGATTCTTCGATCATGCCGAGATTATTGAGATGCACCACGAGCAGAAGGCCGACGCACCATCGGGAACTGCCATGACTACAGCTAGGGAGATGGTGAAATCCAGAGGCAAGGCCTTTTCGCACACCACCGCTGCCCATGAGGATATCAGCGGCAGCCGTGGCGGAGAGCTTGAAGGCGTAGCGCTGCACAGTGTGCGCCTCCCTGGGATGCTTGCGCATCAGGAGATCATTCTCGGCGCGCCAGGCCAAACATTGAGGATACGACTTGACCAGATAAATCGGGAAGCCTTTATGCCCTGCATTACCTTGGCAATCAAGAAGGTTCCCGAGCTCAAGGAAGCGGTCTTTGGGCTAAACGAGCTTCTGGGAATCGAGGATGAGAATTGCTAGGCTCTGTGGTGATGAGAAAATACCACACCGCTATTGTTGGTGCGACCGGGCTTGTAGGGCAGGAGTTTATCAAGATCCTAGAGCAAAGGGATTTCCCCATGGCCTCTGTCCATCTCCTCGCCTCCGATAGATCAGCGGGGAAGAAGATGTATGTAAATCATAGAGAAATCGAGGTCGAGGAGATCACACCTCATTCCTTCGACCCTGTAGATATAGCACTGTTCTCCGCAGGGAGCGAGGTCAGCAAGCACTTCGCACCGATAGCGACAAAGAGAGGCGCGGTAGTCATAGATAACAGCGCCGCCTTCAGAATGAATCCCAAGGTCCCTCTCGTGGTTCCTGAGGTGAACCCCGAAGACCTGGAGTACCATGAAGGAATAATCGCCAATCCCAACTGCTCCACTATTCAGATGGTGGTAGCACTCTACCCGCTGCACAGAGTGAATCCTATCAAGCGCATCGTGGTAGATACCTACCAATCAGTATCAGGGACAGGCACAACTGCTGTAGATGAGCTCAACAATCAAACCAAGCTAGTCCTTGAGGGGAAAAGTGTCATTCCTCACGTTTACCCTCACCAGATAGCCTTCAACGTACTGCCTGAGATCGATGTATTTCTCGATGACGGCTATACCAGAGAAGAGTGGAAGATGATTCACGAGACGAGGAAGATCCTTCATGATGACAGCATCGCCATCTCAGCAACATGTGCTCGTGTGCCAGTAGTTGCCGCCCACAGCGAGGCAATCCATATCGAGTTCAGCAATCCGATGAGCCCCGAAGAGGCGCGCAGCATCCTGGCCGATGCCCCCGGTGTCAAAGTGTTGGATGATCCCTCCATCAGCCTCTATCCCCACCCATGGTCAGCGTTCGGCACCGACGACGTATTCGTTGGGCGCATACGCCTCGATGCCTCGCAACCCAATGGGCTGGCGATGTGGGTGGTTGCTGACAACGTGCGTAAAGGAGCAGCACTCAATGCTGTCCAGATCGCTGAGCTGTTGATCTTAAACGGCTCTCTCTAGCTTGCAAGGAGGAAGTATCAATTGCCAAGTTTGGGGCGTTTGCTTACCGCAATGGTGACCCCCTTCGATGAGAAGGGAGGCGTAGATTACGAGCAGGCAAAAAAGCTGGCATTGGCTCTGCTTGACTCGGGCAGCGATGGAGTGGTACTCGTAGGCTCAACCGGCGAATCAGCCACCCTTATTCGTGACGAGGAGATCCGTCTGTTCGCCGAGGTGAAATCAGCGGTGGGCGAGCGGGGGGCAATCGTAGCTGGCACAGGAAGCAACAGCACAGCGGAGGCCATAGCGGCAACCAAGGCAGCAGAGCGAATTGGAGTCGATGCCTGCCTCCTCGTGGTTCCTTACTACAACAAACCTTCTCAGGAAGGTTTATACCAGCACTTTAGGGCCGTGGCTGAGAGTACGAGTTTACCCTGCATTCCTTACAATGTGCCGGCCCGCACCGTTACCAACCTCGCGGCAGAGACGACTATCAGGCTGAGTCAAATCGACAACATTATTGGCATAAAGGAGGCCAGCGGCAATTTGGACCAGATTTCCCAGATTATCGCTGATGCCAGCGGGGGCTTCCTGGTGTATAGTGGCAATGACAA
>QIGA01000054.1 GCA_003229915.1 Chloroflexota bacterium | reverse complement strand
CGGCGGCCTCGAGCCGGCACTCCATCTCTAAAATGGCCCAGACGAAGGCTGCGGGGTCCGTGCCATCGAAAACGATGGGGTCGAACCCATTGAGCCTCAGGTGCTGGGTGAACCAGGAAACCCCTCCTTCCTGGGACATCGTCGTTCGCTGATCTATGCGGCGGCCGTTGCTGATCATGATGGGGGTCACCAGCCCGCAGTCATCAGCACGCCACCAGCGCGGCGCCCAATCGCTTCCTCGTTGCTCCTCGAAGGCTCCGTCACTGAGGAACACCACCAGCCGTTCTCCAGGCAGGGGCATATGCATGTACTGGAGCTCGGTGAACCCAAGGTACCCACCCTCAGCAAGGCCGCCAGCGGTGTGGGCGTTAACGTGGCTGCCCAGTGGTGAATCCTGCTTGCCGTCCTCTCTCAGCTTGTAGGAGTAGAAATCACGGACGTATCGAGTAAGCCCTGCGTCGGTAAGCGAGTAGCGCTCGGCGTGGGCGGCCGTCATGTTGTTCAACAGAAGGTTGGCGGTATCTATGGCCGCCACACAGTGCCCCTGGCCCATTATCCATGACCGTGTGTGGCCAGTGATAGCGTTTATGGCCATGTAGCCAGTGTAGGCGGGCACCATATTGAGGGAGCCGCCGGTGTGACCCTCGGGGTTCTGTTTAAAGTCCTCTGGCCCCAGGTTGCGGCCGTCCAGATACACGTTCTGCGCGTAGGTCTCATGCACTACCAGCCACATGGCAGCGCTGGCCACCCGATCCGCCGCGCAGAGCACCTCGAACAGCGGCACGCCATCCCCCCTCGTTCCCCGGGCAGACAGCAACTCCGCCATGGCGAAGACCCGGGCCTGGGTATCCACGGTATGCCGTATGGTCTCGTAGCCTGCTGCCCAGCGATCCGCTTCTGGATTCTTCCTCCGGTAGAGGGCACCCCATTCTTCCATGCGAATAGCTTTGGCATTCTCTCTCTGCATCATCTCCTCCTTTGGACTCTAATGGCGCTGTTTAGGTCCCACTGAGTAGCGAGCTGGTAGTTTATCCTCGCCGGTAATGGCGCAGGCAGTTAACATCAACCGGGATCACGTAGGCATGCAACCTGGCATCGTCGTCGCTTATCCTGTCCTCCAATCCCATAGCTGCGGAGTTGCGATCCTGGTCAAGGATTAACCCACACCAGCTCATGCCAGCGCAAATGCGGGTGCGCACCGCGGGCGCGTTCTCCCCGATGCCACCTCCAAACACGACAGCGTCTGTTCCGCCGATAACGGCCATATAGGCGCCAATGTACTTGCGCACCCGGTAGCAGAACATCTCCACCGCCAGGGCGGCGCTAGCGTCCCCCTGGCACTCCGCCTCCAGCAGTTCCCGCATGTCTTGGGTGCGTCCAGATACCCCCAGGAGTCCCGACTGCGTATTGAGCCAGCCCCCCACCTCCTCCACATCCAGGCCTTCGCTCCTCGCTAAAAAGCCCGCCAAGGATGGATCGACATCACCAGATCGCGTTCCCATCATGAGTCCCTCCAGCGGCGTGAACCCCATTGAGGTGTCCATGGGAAAGCCGCCCTCCACCGCGGTGGCTGAGCAGCCATTGCCCAACTGCAACGTCACCAGGCTTACCTCAGCCAATGGCGTGGAGGTGATAGCGGCGTAGCGTTCGGTCATGTAGCGGTGGGCTAATCCGTGAAAGCCGTAGCGCCGGATGTGATGCTTTGCCGCCAGTTCTTGTGGGATCGCGTATCGGTAAGCCCGCTCGGGCATAGTATGATGAAAGGCGGTGTCGAATATCGCCACCATGGGTACAGCGGGGCCGAGTGCCGAACGGGTGGCTCGGATCGCCATCAGCGAAGGCTCGTTGTGTAAGGGCGCGAGGTTGCTGAGAGCCTCAATCGCGTCTATGACTTTGTCATCGATAAGGGTTGGCTCCACGAGCTGTTCTCCGCCGTGGACCACCCGGTGCCCTATCGCCCCCAGCCCATCAGGTTCCATGAAGCCGTGGGACTCTAGCCAGTTGAGCACACGGCGGGTCGCCTCACCATGGTCCGCCACTCCCATTGTCTCCAAGAGGGGCTCATCGCCCTCACGTGTAAAGTCCACAGTTCCCCATCCACCGATCCTGTCAACAATGCCATGCGCCAGCCGCCTCTCCCGGCCGGAGGGTCTCTCCTCTTCCGCCATGTCGATGAGATGGAACTTGAGCGTTGAGCTGCCGCAGTTGATTGCGAGGACCTTCATCCCAACCCCCTCCAGGCTTCCTGGTTACGACCAATGCTGGCTTCGCCAAGGGAACGTTGCTTTGACCTCATTGGCTACGCCTTTCGCTGCCATGCGCTCGGGGCTCAACATACGGTTGATCTGTAAACTCGCGTCCTCGGAACATTCTGCCGCGGGGCCTTCGTGGTAGCGGCACGCCCGATCGCACCTAAAACTCGACGAAAGGTCCAGACTCAGAACAGCTTCGAAGAACCTAGCGGCGTATGGCCACTACACGATCGAAAAGAATGCCAGCGGCTACCGCTATCGCCAAAGCGTATACTAGGGATATCAGTAAGAAACTGCCCGTGTTGAAACTAGTGCTGAAGGACACGTCCATCAGCATTTCCATAGGTGCATACCCAGGAAGGAATTTGACCCACAAGCCAATATTCTCTCTGGAGAACATGGGGCTCTGAAGCACTCCCACGTCGATCATAGGCGCGAAGAATATCAAATAGGTGCCGCTCATGGCCGAGAGAAATGTTCCCACTATGGCTCCGAGGAAACCGTACTGGAGCGCTGATATGAGGTTGGCGAGAAAGAACAGCCCTAGCTGGTCAGGACGAAAACTGACGAGTGTTACGCCAACAGCGATGGCTGTTATCACCAGACTAATCACTGCCACGATAACCAGCCGCACAGTGAGCAGGAGCGTCGGGCTGTAGCCAGCCACTACAAGACGACGGTCGCCCTCGCGAGCACCTAACATCACGAACAAGCCCAGGATGCCCGAGAGGAAGGCGACGGTAATCGGCACCATAATGGCGCCATGGAGGTTGACCGTTCCTACCGACGTGGCTATCCGGCCAGCGCCCTCAGGAATACTCAGAACGAGAGGTTGGTCCGGGGTCACTATGAAGGAAAGGGTAATGAAGGTTGGTGGAAGTGCAACCATGAGGATGAGGGACAAAGGATTGCGCAGATACTGTTTCATCCCCATTACCACAGCCATAGCGAATTCTCTTCTCATCAGATCACCTTAGTCGGGCAGCTCGATAGAACGCGACACTGGCCAGCACCACGATGGTTACCGCATAAAGCGTGGCATACAACCAGTGAATAGCGTCATGGGGCCCTCCCACCACCATTGCGGCGAGTATTTTGGTGGGGTAGAAGGTGGGCAGGAAGGCGAAGGCATTCGAGGCGCTGCCAAAGAGTGGGCTTCCCACAAAAGCGTCCATGATGAAAAAGAAGAGCATAGCGAAGGAGCCCTCCAGTTCACCGGGGATGAGGGAGCCAATAAGTATACCCACAGCGCCATAGGTTATGGCAGCCAAATAGAGCGCAGCGAAAGTGAGCCCATAGCTCTCAGGGGACAACTGGGCAATCAAGACAAGGTAGCTCACTGTGGTGGCCACTGCCCCCAATAGGGCAACTGTTGTCAGGCGTATCATAACTACCTGGGAGGTGCCATATCCAGCGCGGACCAGGCGCCTGTCAGCTTCCCGGGCGCCGGCCATCATGAAGAAGCCCATAATGCCGCTGAGGAACGCCGCCGCCCATAGCGCGCCCATGGCCTTTCCCATGTCTGGCGTGGTGACTACACCCAGGAGTTCGCCAGCCCGACTTAGAGCATCCCCAAAAGAAAGTATGAGCAAGACGGGAATCACCGCCAGCAACACCAGGTTCAGCGTGTTGCGATAGTACTCCCGAAGATACATGCCCAGTGGGATCAGAAATCGCTCTCTAGCGCTCACGTTCACACCGACCATCCCTGATCTGATAGATCCGGTCAAACCGCTCCTGTTCCTGCACAAAATGGGAAATCGCCAGTATGCTATGTCCTCTACCGGCTATTTCCTTGGACATATCCCAGAACCGGAGGTACGTTTCGTAGTCAAAGCCGGAATATGGTTCATCAAGTAGAAGGAGTTCTGGGTCGTGAAGGACCGCCAAAGCCAGGCTTAGTTTCTGCCGAGTGCCTCCACTTAGATGCTCCACCCGGTGGTCCCGATAGTTGGCGAAGGCCAGCTCGGCCATTAGTGAGGAGGCTCTCTGCTCTGTCTCCTCGCCGGTCATTCGGTAGGCCACGCCGAACAGCCTGAATGTTTCAGCAACGGTCAGTTTCTCATAAAGCACCGGATACTGGGGACAATAGCCAATCCTGCCGTCAATATGGATGGTACCGGCATCCCGGGATAGCACGCCGGCGACGATCATCATCAGGGTTGACTTCCCCGATCCGTTGGCCCCCACCAGTGCTACGATTTCGCGGGGCATCACCTCCAAAGACGCGTCCTCCAAGACCTTGTTCCTCTTGGCCAGAGGCCACGGGCGATGGGTCACGTATGCCTTGGCTAGATGCTGTACGCTTAGGCGCATGGTTGCTTCAGGTTCAACATGTTCTTCATTCACCGGTGTTCTGCCCCCTTCTATGTCAGGCATTCCAACCAAGGTCTACGCCATTGTGGATTCCACCAGCTTGAGTTCGTTAAGCAGCAACTGGGGCATCAGAAAGTTGTCCCGCACACGCTCCCACCCTCTCCGGGCAATGGCCTCAGCCTCATCCGAGTGGGTCAGCAGATAGGCCACGCGCTCCGCACATTCCTCTACAGAGTCTACCAGAAACCCTCCGATACCGTTTTGCATCTGGAGAGGGATGCCACCTGTATTGCCCGCGACCACCGGTGTCCCTTTCCACAAAGCCTCCGAGACCACCAGGCCAAATCCCTCACGAATAGATTTCTGGATAACTACATCGGCCACCCTTTGAAAGGAGTTCACCTCGTGGGCTCCCACGCCGGTAAGGTTGGTGAAGATGTGGATGTCCGCGTCTAGGGCGGCCACTTCCCGGATCGAGTTGTAGACATCCCAACCTTCGGGATCGTCTTCCGCCATAGCTCCGACAAGAGCTAGCTGAATCTGGGGCAGGTCCTGCTTTACCAGGCGATAGGCTTCGATTACCCCCTGAGGGTCCTTCCAGGGATCGAAGCGAGCTACCTGAATCATCAACGGTCGTGACAGGTCAATGCCGAACTCAGCTACCTCTTCCCGGCAGAGGTATTTCGGGAGGGCGCGGTTCTTGGGCGACAGAGGATCGATAGCAGGGGGAATGAACTCCATCCTGGGACCCACGAGGTCTGAGGGGACAAACTCAGGCATGGTAAACACGGCCACATCATAGGTCTGGATGAAAGGACGCAGGAAGCCCCATACGTTCGGGTCAGGATTTGAGGTATCAATATGGCAGCGCCATATCCACCGGGTACCGGGGAAGCTCACGAACTGCGGCAGAGCCGCTGGCTGAGGATCATGGACGATAACGACGTCATGCCCGCCATCAAGCATGGCTGCGCAGTGCTGGTTTCTCTCGATATATACTTGCTCGGTATCAGGTGTTAGAACAGACCGCATCCCCTGGAGGGCGTTATGGAAGCCCTTAGTTGCTTTGAACAGCTCTTCGTCCTTGCAGAGGACACGCCATTCCACCTGCAGGCCGCAATCCAGTTCCAGGGGCACCAGAGAGTTCAGCAGCTCCGCCACACCACCGCCTGAAGCGGTGGAATTAACATGGAGCAGCCTGACCCCTTTGAGGCGCGTGGCCAGGAGGCGAATTTCATCAATGAGCTCATCACCCACTATGCGCCGATAGTCCTCCAGGGACTTGTGCTTTACCCCGACCAGTTCAAGAGTGGCAGTCCTAGTCTCTGCGTCAGCTGCACTCATGCTACGTACCTCGGCGGCTCGGCCTTGAATTTGTCGTGGCAGGCCGCTGAGCAGAAGTGGTAAGTCTTATCCTGGTGCTCCTCTGTGGCGGCTGCGTTGTTGGGGTCAATGTCCATCCCGCATACCGGGTCCTTCACGGTTGCCATTGCTTCCTCCTTTTGAGTTTTTTGTTCTCTGACCTCTACCTTGGGAGCTGTTGCTGGCAGAGGTGCTCCTGCCGCTGCCAGGGCCATAGGTTTGTAGCCCCGCAGTCGGTTGGCGTTGGTAACCACAGACAGCGAGCTGAGGGACATGGCAGCCGCCGCGATCAGGGGGCTTAACAGCAGGCCAAAGGCTGGATAAAGCACACCCGCGGCCAGGGGAATTCCCGCGGCGTTGTAGATGTAGGCGAACACCAGGTTCTGCCTGATGTTCCGCATGGTGGCGCGGCTCAAGGTTATGGCCGTCACCACGCCATTCAGACCGCCCGAGATCAGCGTTATGTCTGAAGCTTCAATGGCCACATCCGTACCGGTGCCGATGGCGATGCCAACATCCGCCTGGGCCAGGGCGGGGGCATCGTTAATGCCGTCGCCCACCATGCCCACTATCTTGTTCTCTCCCTGAAGGCGCTTGACCTCCAGTGCCTTGTCCTGTGGCATGACCTCGGCCAGAACTCGCTCGATGCCTACCTGCCGGGCTATAGCCTCCGCGGTGCGGCGGTTGTCGCCGGTTATCATCACCACTTCGATGCCAAGGCGCCGCAGCGTAGCTACAACGGCCGCGGAGTCCTCCTTGACGGTGTCGGCTACGGCGACCACCCCTGCTGGACTGCCGTCTACCGCAGCAAACATGGGGGTCTTTCCCTCCGTCGCCAGGCGCTCGGCATGCTGCTCCAGCGCACTGGTTTCTATACCGGCATCCTCCAGCAGGCGACGGTTGCCCACCAGCACCTGGCGTCCGTCTATTGTCACCTGGATGCCCTTGCCCGTGATCGACTGGAATTCGGACGGTTCCGCCAGCTCCAGCCCCCGATCCTTGGCACCCTGGATGATAGCCTGTCCCAGAGGGTGCTCCGACGAGCGCTCCGCCGATGCCACCAGCCGCAACAGCTCGTCTTCCGCAACGTTGTCAACGGGAACCACATCTGTCAGCGACGGCTGTCCCTTGGTGATGGTGCCAGTCTTGTCCAGGATAAGGGTCTGCAGCTTGTGAGCGATCTCGAGAGCCTCGGCAGAGCGGATGAGAATGCCGTTCTGTGCGCCCTTGCCGGTTCCCACCATGATGGAGAGGGGAGTGGCCAGCCCCAGGGCGCAGGGGCAGGCGATGATAAGCACGGCCACCGCGTTGACCAGGGCGAAGATGAGGGCAGGTGTGGGCCCGAAGTTGAACCAGACTATAAAGGTGCCGATGGCGATGAATATAACCACAGGGACGAAGCGGCTGGCAACCAAGTCCACCAGACGCTGGATGGGGGCCTTGGAGCCCTGCGCCTGCTCCACGAGCCGGATAATCTGAGAGAGCATGGTGTCCTTGCCCACATTTGTGGCCTTGAACCGGAAAGCCCCTGTCTGGTTGATAGTAGCTCCAATTACAGTGTCGCCCTCGCCCTTGGTAACTGGTAGGCTCTCCCCGGTGACCATGGACTCGTCCAGCGTGGAGCGACCTTCCACGACCTCTCCATCTACTGGCACTTTCTCCCCGGGGCGGACCACTACAATGTCGCCCATCTGAACCTGCTCAATGGGGATGTCCTCCTCGCGCCCGTCGCGGACCACGCGGGCGGTCTTGGCTTGGAGTCCGATGAGCTTGCGAATGGCCTCGCTGGTGCCGCCCTTGGCGATGGCCTCCAGGAGGCGCCCCAGCAGGATGAGAGTGAGGATAAAGCCTACCGCCTCGTAGTAGACCTCGCGGAGATCTTGCGGCAGCACGCCGGGGGCTGCCGTGACCACCAAGCTGTATCCGAAGGCGGCAGTGGTTCCTATGGTGATGAGCGTGTTCATGTCGGCGGTGCGGTGACGCAGGGTTAGCCAGCCGGTGCGGTGGATGGGCCAGCCGGTATAGAGCATCACGGGGGCGATCAGGCCAAACTGGAGCCAGCGGTTCAGTAAAATGGAAGGCAGCCATGACGCGCCGAAGAACTCATCCGCCATCACCGCGAAGAGCACGGGAGCCGTCAATATCGCGCCTATGATGACCCGCCGCTTGAGGTCCTGCCGCTCGGCACGTCGGTCGGCGGCCTCCCGGTCCTCCGTCTCCTGCGTGCCGGGCTCGTCCCTGCGGTGGACTTTGTAGCCCGTGGCCTCGATGAGTTGCTGCATCTGCTCTGGTGATACTTGGTTGGGGTCGTACCGGGCAGTGATACGCTCGGCTCCGAAGTTGACCTGTACCTCATCCATACCGGGGAGGTCTTTGAGAACTGTCTCGATGTTGACAACACAGGTGGGGCAGGTGACGCCTCCACCTACAATAGCGAACTCTACCTGCTCCATTTTTCCCACCTGCATAGTGGGACCTACGCCCACTGCCAGGGCATGCTCAGGGGTACGGCCATTGCCGCGCTGAGCCTCGGCTGGCTCTACGGCCCCTTCGCCTTCCTCGACGATAAGGGTGCCGTGGATCATGTTCATCCCGCAGGCAAAACCGAACTCTCCAGCTTTGTCGGGGGTGAACTCCAGTGTGGTCTTGGCAAAGGCGGCCAGTGTTTTGCTCACTTGGAAATCGGGTAATACCACCCGCGAACTGCAGTCACCTGCCTCCTGTCGGTTGAATATCAGCCGAAGTGGGACACCTTTTTGGACCCGAATAGTGTCCGGTGAATACCCGCCCTTAACGGTAACTTCTATCTCCTGCACATTTCCCTTAATCTGGGCCACCCGGGCCTTCTTGGGCCCGAAGAAAAACCAGGCCAGGAATGCGATAGCGCCCAATCCACCCAGAGTGACTGCTATTTCAGCTACTGACATGGCCTACCTCCTGTTTTGCATGTAGCCTGCTTCAGCCTTCCCATATTATTTATCAATTTCAATAGTTGTTGTGATGTTAGCTGAGAAACTATGTTTTATCTTTATATTCTTGAACTTCCTGATTTCTTCATCCCGAACACCATATGATCTGAATAAGCCGCCTGCGAAGGGAGACGCCCAAAAATTTACATACCAACTTGGCTTGCTGAAAAAAATAAGGAAAAATTTTCCTCGCGCAGTTAACAATTCTTGTGCTTGGTTGACTAGATGTGAAGGAGATTGCAGATGAGATAAAACCCATGTACATAGTACGATATCAAATTCTTTATTTATATCCTCTAATGTTGTGATATCTTTTTGTTTAAACTCCACGTGGGGGATATTCATAAATTTGCCTTTCGCAATTCTTAGCATATCCGGTGAAAAATCTAAACCCAAGTATTCTTTAAATTTAAGATTAAGAGAAAACACTTTCTCAAGATTGAGTGCTGTTCCACAGCCAAGTTCCAGAATGGTTTTAGTCTCATCCAGGTTATTCTGTAAAAAACTACTTAATTGGTCTTCAGCTTTAGAAGCAGCAAGCTTATTCCATACCCGCTTAGAATAATCATACCACTTTGCATTACCAATCGCATAAAGTTTCTTAACTTTACTTCCATTCATATATACAAACATCCAAATGAGTATTCACAAAAAATTTGCGAGGACGGACTGAGGGCAATTTCACTTAACGACCCTTTTTCTGTAGGAACGAGTTCAGATATTTGTAAAGCCTGCTTTACATCTTCAAGCGTATCCGCAGACTGAATGTTCATGACCATCACCATCGGCACTCCCTTTGTGCATGCTCCGCATCATGAATATGTGCAAGAGAGGGCATAGCAATAATTAACGTGTGCTTATTCATCCCTCTCTGTTCAGACTCCTTTGCTCCCATCAATCTATAACCCCCAGAACATAAAAACTCCCTGTTTCATCCTCTCCCAGGACACTGAAGCCAATTTGCTTTAATACGTCATCAATGGCTTTCCTATCAAATCTTCTTATCTCAAAGGTTTGCTCCATTAATATTTCCTCCTCTCTCGTTACATAGTGTGTTTTTTTCACGAGACTATTAGAATATTCAACTGAAGAGGAGTAATGAAGATTATCCCCCAATTGTAATGTCGCTTGAGAATCGTGCTCCTTTTGAATATTGACTATGAACAGCCCATTTCCGTTTAGATGATGGAAAACATTTTGTAGAGCCTTATAGTTCTGCTCCAGCGTGGGCAGATAACTTTCGAAAACCAGGCCGTCTCTACCTCTGATACAAATTACGGCTCCACCGTGTGATAATACAGCGTCGTATTTGCATGGCAAGTCCAACTCCAAGCAATCTTGCGGATACAAACCGATCTGCAATCCCTCCTTATTAGCTTTTTCCCTGGCAATAGTCAGCATCGGCCAAGAAGGATCAATACCATCGACATCAAAGCCATGTTTTGCCAGCGGAATTGCAACGTTGCCTGTTCCTATGCCTATTTCCAAAACCTTTCTTCGGTCACCCAGAATCGATTCGATTATCTGAACTAATCCTTCATAATCGTAGTAACCACTGTTTGTAATCAGATCGTAAAACTCTGCTATTCCTCGACTATACTGATTACTATTGAGAATCTTCCGTTGCATTCTTAGACCTCCGTCACCTGAGATTCATCAAACTTCGAGCGTTGAATAAGAGTGCCTGTATCCACAATCCACTCTCCTTCTTCGCTGGCGATGGGGGAAAGGGCCAGCATGAACCACGCCGCAGCGGTCATCTATGCCGCTGTCCTCCGCTGGACAATTCCCTGAGGAGCACGAGCTTTTGTCCATTATGAATGCGTTCAACCACCCTGTTGCCAACGTGGCGCAGGGATCGAAAGGACTATCCTCTTCGTCCTGTCACCTCTTCATAGCTTTCTTGATGGTGGCCATCAGCTCTTTGATATGATGTTCTCCATGCTGTTCTCTGATGGCGTCAGCAACGCACCCTTCGATATGGTCCTGCAGAATTAGGAGCGAGAGCTCATCGCCAGCCGCAGAGAGAGCAGTTAGCTGCTGCACGATATCGATACAATAGCGGTTCTCTTCGATCATACGCTGGATGCCCCTGGCCTGACCCTCGATTTTCTTTATCCTCGTGACGAGGGGGCCCGTATTCTTGCTGTATCGATAGCGCCCTGCCACTGTAGACATACTGTTCATTATGTGCCCCTTCCGCCCAATGAGCATTTGGTGTGTGAAAGATTGAGTATACCAGATACTACCATGTAGTATAATCTTTTGTCAACACCACGCGTTGCCTAATTGTACACTGGATTGTTCACCAAGCAATATGAGGCTGAATTTGCAGCTTTCCAATCCCCATCGCAACCGGCGGCAGAAATCTGCGATCGGCAGCCTCTATGGTTGTTCTTCAGTTGCCCCTTTGTTATAATCAAGCAAGCAGCAAGCATTCAGAAGGT
>QIGA01000012.1 GCA_003229915.1 Chloroflexota bacterium | reverse complement strand
GCCCCTAAAACTATATCATAAATCCGTTGGAAGGTGCTATCGCCTGCCCCCAGACAGAAGGTGCGGGTAGTGTCGCTGGAGTATCCCCCAATCCTTGCCCCGAGATCGATCACCACCGGCTCGTTCTCGAGGATAACCTTATCAGTAGGTTTGGCATGGGGCAGTGCTGAGTTTGGACCAGAGGCCACGATGATTTCGAAGGGCAGGGGCTCACTGCCATTCTGGCGCAGGAAGCTCTCTAGTTTCCAGGCAAGCTCCCTCTCCGAAACTCCCGGTTGAACCCGTGGCAGAACCTCATCGAGTGCGGCATCGGACAGTGCGGCTGCTTCCTCGATATGCTTCAATTCCGCTTCGTCCTTTACCGCGCGCAGTGATTCCACCAATCCCTCTGTGGGGACAAGGCTGATTTCTCTGCCGATTTCCCCTATGCCTCCGGTCAGCTCCTTGTAGGTGCCAAAGGAGACGTCATTTTCCTCGAAGCCCAGCTTTCGGATGTTCAAATCTGCCAGGAGGGTAGGGAACCATTTCGATAGCGCTCCCTGGATTCGGACGATCTCAAAGGCGGGCGCTTCGGCCTGTGCCTGCTCGACATAACGAAAATCGGTAGCGAGCAGAGCCTTTTCTTGTGAGATGAGGAGAAATCCTGCCGAGCCGGTGAATCCGGATAGGTAGCGTCGGTTCTCGCCCTGGGAGATGAAGATGGCGTCAAGCTCGCTTTGAGCCAGTTGGTGGCGGAGTCCGTCGAGACGGTTGCTCATGGGCAGCCTACGCCTCCAGCGCCGCCACGATCTCCAGAGCAGCGATATATCCACGCCACCCTAGCCCTGATATCTGGCCTCGGGCTATCGGGGCGATCACGGATTGCTGCCTGAACTCCTCCCGGGCATAGATATTGGAAAGGTGTACCTCGATCACAGGCAGGGAGGTAGCGGCCAGGGCATCACGTAACGAGAGCCCGTAGTGCGTAAGCGCGCCGGGGTTGATGATGATGCCTGTGGCTTCTGGGGCCCTCGCCTGAACAAAATCTATCAGAGCCCCCTCGTGGTTGGACTGGAAGATCTCCAGCTCAACCCCTAGCTCGCTTGCCGCATTCTCGAGCAGCGAATCGATCTCCGCAAGTGTCTGGTCGCCGTAGACTGAGACCTGACGAGAACCGAGCATATTCAGGTTTGGGCCATGTATAACCAGTATCTTCATTGCTCCCCCTTCTCTGACTCGCTTCTGGGGTGGGCGGCGAGGTAATTGCGCCTGATCTGGCTCTGGGTAACGTGGGTATATACCTGGGTGCTGGAGAGCCTCGTATGCCCTAGAAGGTCCTGGACTACTCTGAGATCGGCGCCTCCGTCGAGCATATGGGTGGCAAAGGTATGGCGCATTATATGGGGGAAGACTCTCAGCTCAAGTCCCGCCTGTCGGGCGTATTTCTTGATTATATGCTGGATGCGGCGTTCTGCAATCCTCCCCCCGAAACGGTTTAGGAAAACCGCCTGGGTGTCTGTTGTGCCGCGAAGCTTGATGCGGCCAAGGTTAAGGTAGAGCTTCATAGCCTCCGCTGCTGGTATCCCCATGAGCGCCATCCGCTCCTTTGATCCCTTTCCCCAGACCCTGAGCTGGCGAGAGCCGAAGTCGAGGTCATTCAGGTCCAGAGCTACGATCTCGCTCACACGCAGTCCAGCGGCGTAGAGCAATTCCAGTATAGCTCGATCTCTGAGACCCTGCGGGGTCGAGGAGTCTGGCGCCTCGATCAGTTGTGCCATTTCCCCATGGGTGAGGAACGTCGGTAACCTCTTCTCCATCTTCGGCCCTGATAACAGTAATGTAGGCTCGGAGTCCACGAGTTTCTCCCGTATCAGATATCGGTAGAATGATCTCAAGGCGCTGGCCTTGCGGTTGATGCTGGCTCGAGCTATCCCCCGCTCGTGGAGCCAGCCCAGATAGAGACGCAGGGTGGAACGACTGACCTTGTCCAGTGAATCTATCCCGTTCTCAGCCAGGAAACTGAGGAAGCCCTGAACGTCACTGGCATAGTTCCTCACTGTATACGGAGAGATACTCCGCTCCAGTTCGAGGTGCCTGACATACCTCTTGAGAAGCTCTTCCACGTTCTATTCCTCGGTGTCTACTTCACCCTCGTAGTCGCACTGGGTGCACCTGGCTGTACCTTTCTTCGACAGCGTCAGCAGTCCCTGGCATTGAGGGCAGGGCTGCGCAAGCGGCTTGTCCCAAGTGGCGAATTTGCACTTGGGGAACTGGGAGCAACCGTAAAAGAGTTTCCCCTTCTTACTTCTCCTCTCCAGCATATCGGCTCCACACTTGGGACAGTTGACCCCTATGGTAACTACTATCGGCTTGGCGTTCTTGCATTGGGGGAAACCGCTGCATGAGATGAACTTTCCTCTGCGCCCCCATTTTATCACCATGGGTCGTCCACACAGCTCGCAAATCTCGTCCGTACTCTGGCTGACTTTGGGGATAGCCGCAGTTGCTTTGATCACCAGTTCCTCAAAGGGGAAATAGAATTCCCGCAGCATGGGGACCCACCCCAGGTGACCGCTGGCGATTTGGTCCAGCTTCTCCTCCATTTGGGCGGTAAAGCCAACGTTTACGATGTCGGCAAAGTGCTCGCTGAGCAGTCCTGAGACAATTACGCCGATTTCGGTGGGCAGCAACTTCCCGTTGCCCCGCTCAACATAGCCGCGCTCTTGGATGAGAGACAAGATAGGGGCGTAGGTGCTGGGGCGTCCTATGCCCTGTTCCTCGAGTGCCTTGACCAGGGTGGCCTCGGTAAAGCGGGGTGGGGGCTGGGTGAAATGCTGCTCTGGGAGGAGCTTCAAAAGCCTGAGCTGTTCGCCCTTGGTGAGTTCGGGGAGAGTGTCCTTGCCATTTTCATCCTCATCGCTATCTTTACCTTCCTGGTAAAGGGTGAGGAATCCGGGGAAGGCTATCACCGATCTCTTGGCTCTGAACAAGTAGCTCTTCTTGCCGGACTGTGCTTCTATGTCTACAGTGGTGGTGTCGATCTGAGCCGCTGCCATCTGGCTGGAGACCATCCGTTGCCAGATAAGGGCGTAAAGCTTCATCTGCTCTTTGGTGAGGTAGGCTTCGACCTGTACCGGCTCTCTGCGAGTGGATGTAGGACGTATCGCCTCGTGGGCCTCCTGAGCGCCTTTCACCTTCTTGGCGAAATGGCGTGGCGATGGGGGGAGAAAATCGACTCCATACTTCTCTTCAATGAACGACCGGGCCTCTGAGATTGCGGAGGACGCAACTCTAGTGGAATCGGTGCGCATGTAGGTAATCAACCCGACGGAGCCCTCCTTGCCCAAAGTCAGTCCCTCATAGAGCTGCTGAGCAATGATCATGGTTCGCTTGGCGCTGAACCTGAGTTTTCGCCAGGCCTCCTGCTGTAGCGTGCTGGTGATGAAAGGCGGAGCTGGCTGTCGCCCCCCCCTCTTCTGTGTCACAGAGGATACAGCATAGCCTGCGTCCTGGAGCTCACCCGCAAGGCTCTGGGTCTGCTCTTCGTTCCTGAGCCCGATTTGCCTCCACCGAGCAAGCTCACAAGCCTCGCCCTGAAACGTGGCGATTTGGGGCCCTCCTTCGCTAGCTCAGCTTCAATTGACCAGTGCTCCACGGGGACGAAATCAGATATCTCGGCCTCGCGGTCAACGATTAGCTTCAGTGCTACGGACTGTACCCTTCCCGCTGAAAGCCCTGGCCTCACCCTTTTCCATAGCAGGGGACTCAGTTTATAGCCTACCAGCCTGTCCAGGATTCGCCGCGCCTGTTGGGCATCGACCATCTTCATGTCGATGGGCCGGGGATGGCGGAAGGCATTGGCGATGGCTTCCTTGGTTATCTCGTGGAACACCACCCGCTTGACAGGTATTTTGTTCAGCTTCGCTGCCTGAACCACGTGCCAGGATATGGCTTCCCCTTCGCGATCGGGGTCTGTGGCTAGGTAAACCACTGCTGCCTTCGCTCCTCCTCCTCTTATCTCGCTTATTACCTTCCTCTTTCTGCTGAGGACGACATATTTCGGGGAGAAGTCGTTATCCAGATCAACACCCAGTTCCTTCGCTGGCAGATCGCGCACATGCCCCATTGATGCCTTTATGGTGTAGTCTTTCCCCAGGAACTGGCTCAGGGTTCTTGCTTTGGCAGGTGACTCGACCACAACTAGATTCTTGGACATCTCTACTCGTTTCTATTAGGTGCTTAGTGGCACTCCATTATCATTTGTGCCGAATGTAATGTACCATACAGCACCGTGCATGTCCACCCTTTGCCGTTCAAGTGAAAGGCTATCCAGTGGGGCAAACGGATTGGTAACATAGGGTGAATTCCGAGCGGTCACAATATGTTTTAAACTCCCGATGTTGTATTTGGTTCTGCGGAGGAGAGGAGAGCAGGGGCTTGACGGGAGGGGTGAATAGTGATAAATAGTTGATATATCAACGATTACTCAACCTGAGGTGCTCGATGTCACAGCCACGACAGCGGCATATCCCTCTCAATATCGACGACAGGCGGGAACTGGACCAGCGCAAGCGCGACTATGAGGCTAGGACCGGGGATATCGGAGATTGGGGTAAGTTTCTGGGGATAGTTTCTCTGGCGGGACTCGCTGCCCTGGGGGTCTACACTATGGCTCAGGCGACCAAACGCGCGCCGACGGTGTGGCAGGTTAATTGCTCCCACTGCGGGGTGGGATTTCCGATTCAGGTTCCCAACCCACCGCCATGGAGGCTGGCTCAGACCAGGTGCTACAGTTGCGGCGGCGTGCTGGTGATCGACTTCGCCAAATCAGCGCCGGAGGGAACGAACGGTCACGAAGCTGGCAGCGACAACATCTCCATTGCTTTCTGCCACATCTGCCAGCAGCCGATCAAGGCAGACCTTACCAGGGTGAATCCGAGGCGGGTTGAGTATCTGGAATGTGAGCGGTGTGGTCGGGTGCCGAGAATCAGGTCTGGAGAGTAAAGCAGAGGACTTACAATCAACGGGCTAGGGAGTACTCTGGCTTCTCAGCGACGTACGCTTTTGTCTCAGCCACGGGATTTCAGTCCACGCGGGCAAGGGTATAGTTCATACCTGCCAGTTGGCGTATCATGCCTTTGAGTTCCATCATTGCCAGGGTGCTGGAGACGGTGGCTATGGGGAGTTGCGAGCGGCGGCAGACCTCGTCGATGTGAGTTGGCTCGGGGCGGAGATGCCTGAGCAGCAGCGACTCGGTCTCGTCTGCTGGTGTGATTTCTCTCATCTCGATCTGTCGCGGTATCATGGTCAGATTCAGCTCCTCGAGAATGTCCTGGGCGTTCCTCACCAGTTTCGCTCCGTCCTGGATCAGCCGGTTAGTGCCGCGGCTTGCTGGCGACAGAATACTTCCCGGAATGGCAAAGACCTCGCGATTCTGCTCTAGGGCGAGGTGTGCCGTAATCAGGGCCCCGCTGCCTTCATCGGCCTCGGCTACTACCACCCCGAGGCTAAGTCCGGACATGATGCGATTGCGGCGGGGGAAGTGCTCTGCCTTGGGTTTGGTTCCCAGGGGATGCTCGCTGATCAGCGCTCCTTGCCCTATGATCGCCTGTGCCATTTTCGTGTTTTCCGCAGGGTAGACCAGATCGAGACCGCAGCCGAGGATGGCGATAGTGCGGCCACCGGCATCCAGAGCGGTGCGGTGTGCCACGGAATCGATCCCGTGGGCAAGTCCGCTGACAATGGTGATTCTATTGTGGACCAGGTCGGCCACCAGGCGCTCGGTTACCTGCCGCCCGTATACTGTAGCTCGCCGAGTGCCAACGACTGCTATCTCCCACTCATCTTCAGGCACGAGAGACCCCCTGACGTAGAGTAGGGGAGGGACGTCGTAGATTTCCTTTAGCCTGGCGGGGAATGCGGGGTCATTCCAGGTGAGCGCCTTGACCCGGTGACGCTCCATCATCTCCAGCTCAGCATCGGGGGATATCTTGTGGCGTGAGTCGATGATGGACTTAATGGTTCTGGCATCCAGTCCTGCAGCTTTGAGCTCTGAAGGGCCAGCATGCCAGGCCTGCTCGAGGTTGCCGAAATAGCTCTCAAGCTGGGAAAACCTGACACGACCGATGCCTTGTATCCGGTTGAATCCTACCCAGTATTTCAGGTCTGACATCTCAGCCTCGCAGCCGAGACATTGTAGCATACTCTGAGTTGGGAAGGCAATCAGCGTCAACCGGTGAGGGACTGTTCGAGAGCGGTTCTCAGCTTGCGGAAGAAATCGGTCAACTGGTCGACGTCCATCGCCGCCGTTTCAGGGGTCAGGGCGATAACAAAGGGGAAGGGGGGGAGTCCCGTCTGGCCATTATCTCCAGTTGCAGCCTCAGCTTGGGATTGGCGGTAAATCTGCCGCTGCGAGCGGGCCCTTCTTTTGCCACGGTGTGACGGCTGTGCATCATCGGGGGCGATCTCGATCTCAGCCAGCCGGCACAGCCTGATCAGGAAGCGAGTAGCTTTAGTCGCCATCTCGGCACCCAGACCGCCCTCAGTGACAAAGTAGTTGTAGATTCCGTCTCTGGTTATCTCTTTCGGCTTCATCCTGTGGAATACGCCTGAGTAGGCATTGCGGACTATTTCTTGGAGGGCGAGGGTGTAGGTAGCCCCCTTTGTTTTGAGCAGGCGACTACTGTCTGTAGGCCTACTGTCATCGTCTATCAGCCCTAGGAACCTCAACGCGCCCACTACCTTATACTCGTTTCCCGGCGCAATCTTGTTCACGCGAAGAAAATCGCTATCGATTCGGGGTGGCGTTGTCCTACGAAGTAGTTGCAGAGACTGGAGGGTTCCCCTTGTTGGACCGTAAGGGGGAATCAACCCTCGGCCTTCTAGGTCGCGATCTCGGGCAGCCATCGCATTCTCCTCTGGACTTTCCTGTTTAGGACTGTACTATACAGTCCTTTAGCGCAATTATAACACAAAAATGGCAGGACTGTCAACAGTCCGCAAATAACGGTACAATTCGGGGAGGATGCCCGGCGGAAGACAGACCGTGCTATATGGTGAGCCGCGGACTGTTTCCCTCAAAACAGTCCGCAGTCCTACCCATTCTGGGCCATTTTCTTCAATTGGACACAAATCATTGGTATAGTCCTGGCCTTTGGGGTATTGGACTGGGGCTTGCGGGACCAAGTCTTTCTGTTATGGGGCATTGACACTTTACACGGAAACGTGTAAAATCCCGCCATGAAGTCGCGGAAACAAAAAGCTGTCCATTGGGACGGCGAGCGTGTCAGGGCGCTGAGAACCCATCTGGAGCTGACGCAGCAGGAGCTTGCTGAAGAGCTGGGGACGCGCCAACAGACGATCAGCGAGTGGGAAACAGAGATATATAGGCCTCGTGGTACCTCCAGCACTCTACTCAGCATGGTAGCGGAGCGTTCTGGTTTCAGATACCGGGTGCATACGACGAAATAGGGCTGAAGGGGATCCTGATCTGTGATGGGACAACGTGTCGCCGCGAGTGGGTCGAACGTGAAAAAGAGGGTTCGTGGGTAAGGTAGAGGTAGCTGAGCGCCTTCTCGTCCAGATATGGAAAAGGCAATTGGTCGAGGCGGGAAAGCTGGTCACTGATTCTGGCGAGACTCTCCAGGTGATCTATCCAGGAAGGGAGAACAAGGATAGGGGGCCTGATTTTGTGGGTGCTATCGTCACCATATCCTGTGGCGAGGTGCTGAGAGGAGATATAGAGCTTCACTCAAAGGCGAGTGACTGGAGAAGTCACGGCCACGGTCGTGACCCCAACTACGATGAGGTTATCCTTCAAGTCGTGTGGGAAGGGCACGGTGAGGTGGTGCTCCGGAGTGGGAAGGCAGTGCCCACATTGAGTCTGCGAGACTGCATCGAGTGTTCACTGGATGAGGTCCGCCGCGAGCTTCAGCTTCCTATGGTGCCTGGCGAACCCTGCTTCGATGCCAGACAGCGGCTGGGAGATATTGAGATAGGCAGATTGTTGGATGAAGCTGGAGAGGAGCGATTTCGGCTTAAGGCAGACTACTTTGCGTCCAGAATAGGCCATGAACCGCCATCGCAGACACTGTACAGGGGCATAATGGGGGCCCTGGGCTACACGAAGAACAAAGAACCCTTCGAGGAGCTGGCTTGCCGTCTACCTCTGGCGGTGCTGGAGGGCATTTGTCGGGGCAAACCTGCCCAAGAGCGTATCCTGATACTCAAGGCGCTGCTCCTGGGCAAAGCGGGGTTATTGCTCGAAGATGCCGATGGGGGACTGGAACAAATCTGGAACCGCCTGGGTGATGGGGAGACGATGGGCGTATCCTGCTGGCGCGTTTTCAGAGTGCGTCCGGAAAACCATCCGGAGCGCCGCCTCGTTGGCGCTGCCTACCTACTTGCCCGCTTTGTAAAAATCGGGCTTTTTGAGGGTGTTCTACAGTCGGTAACTGAGGCTCACCCCGGCAAGGAACGGCTCGAACACAGCTTTATGGTTGGAGCTCCTGAACCCTGTGCCGCGGGCGAGCGCAATCTGATAGGGCAGGGGAGAGCGCGGGAGATTGTGATAAACGTTGTCTTGCCTTTCACGTTGACTTGGGCCGAAGCTAATTTTGAGACAAAGCTGGCTCAGCGGGTGTGGGCGCTCTATCGAAGCTATCCCAAAGCAGGGGAGTACGGGATAACACGTGAGCTTGGCAAGCTACTGATGGGCAGTAGTGCCTCCAAAGTGGTGAATTCGGCGCAACGTCAACAGGGGTTGATCCACATAGATAGGACTTTTTGTCGCCCGAGGGAGTGTGCCCGTTGTCCCTTAACCCGGAGGCTAACCCCTGGGCTACTTGCGAGTTAACGGCTTCGAATTTTTTACCAGTACACTGGTACAACGGTGTTGGGTATAAAGCTTATTGAAGGGTCTATCGACAGCCATCGAGGCCGGGCATAGTGCCCGCTGGATGGTTGGTTAGCTTCGGCGGCGCTTACCGGTTAGTCTTTGGGAGAGCGGGCTGTTCGCGGGGTTACGCTCGTGTTCCTCAAGGCCAGCGCTGAGCAGGATACTGGCTATCTCCGACTTGTTGCACCTGATTCCCTGACTCATAAGCTGAAGCCACACTTTCTCCAATTGCGCCAGATCATCGGGATCGAAGTAGAAGGTGCCCTTTTCGTACTTTTTCGTATTGGCTGTTGTGCTGGTAGGCTGGTGTACTGGTGTATTGCTGAACAGGGCATCAAATCCCTTCTTTGGCGTTATATCGTCAGCGATGCGTCTACCCACGCTTACTCGCTTTGCCATTGAGCACCTCTCTTGCTAGCTTGCGGTAGGCATCCGCGGCGGGGGAGGAGCTGCTGTATGTCAGAATGGACTCACCCGCCGTCGTGGTATCAGCGAATTTTATCGTGGCTGGAATGGGTATGTTGATTACCTTATATCCGTCATGCTCCCTGAGCTGCTCCGCGACCTCCCGGGAGTGCCGAGTGCGCCTATCGTAGAAGGTGGGCAGTATCCCCAGCACATCGAGGCCGGGGTTAAGTCGCCCCTTGACCTTGGATATGGTGGTGAGCAACTGCTGCATGCCTCGAAAGGCGAGATAGTGCGCCTGAACTGGAATCAGGACCTCGCCGGCGGCAGTGAAGGCATTGAGCGTCAGCACCCCCAGGGAAGGAGGGCAGTCGAGAAGGATGAAATCGAACATCCTGTCGACCGAAGCCAGCTTGCCTTTCAGAATGAACTCCCTGCCGGGCTCGTTGAGGAGTTCTACCTCGGCGCCCGCGAGATGGATGTTGCTCGGGGCCAGCTCACACTTGGTAGCCGTGGAGATAAGGATGTCCTCCATGCCCAATTCCACGTCGCGGAGGACATCGTAGATGGTCTTCTTTATTCCCCGCACGCCCAAAGCTATGGACAGCGTGCCCTGAGAGTCCATGTCCACCAGCAGGACGCGGGCACCGAGCTCACTTAGCGCAGCTCCGAGGGATATGGTGGTAGTGGTCTTGCCTACTCCACCCTTCTGGTTGGCGATAGCGATTACCCTGGCCATGTGCCCACCTTTCACTGGTATACTGGTATACTGTTTTACCAGCTAGATTATAGCATGCTTGTCAACTAAGGCGCCTGTGTAAAATGCGTTGGCATTTGCGCAGGGACGACGATCAAGCAATCTGAGGCACTATCGGCAAACGTAGCGTTGCTATTCCTGTGGCAACGGATGCTGTGTCGTGACTCCTGTCACGACGCTACTGGTGGGCATTTGGCCTTGGGTTTGAATGTGTTTTGAGTTTAGGGATTAGTGCTCAGGGTTTCCCCGTATAGATGTGCAGGGGGGCTACCTAGCTTG
>QIGA01000021.1 GCA_003229915.1 Chloroflexota bacterium | reverse complement strand
GAGTCCCTTTCACGAGCGGGGACGGCGCACATTCTCGCTATATCCGGCCTTCACATCTTCATTGTTAGTGGGATTGTGTTCAGCCTCGCCGTGGCGGTCTTCGGCAGAACTCGCTCATACTACTTCTGGCTGCCTCTCTTCGTCACCTGGGGCTATACTCTGCTGAGCGGCGCGCAGATATCGGCAGTGCGCGCCGCTATCATGATCAGCCTGTGGCTCTTCGCCTACTATGTCGGCAGACCGCGCAGCGCCCTGCCCTGGCTGCTCTTCGCTGCCGCGCTCATGATAGCGATTCACCCCTCCATTGTGGGCGATGTATCTTTCCAACTGAGCTTTGCTGCCATGGCAGGGCTGCTATTGCTGACCCCGCATTTTCAGTCCTTGGGCAGACGTATTTTCGGTATCACAGAGGGGGGCAGGCGAGGGCTAGCCTTTATTGTCGATGGCCTTTCGATTACACTGGGGGCCATCCTCACAACGATTCCTATTATCGCCTACTACTTTCATCAAATCTCGCTGGTGGCTCTTCCGGCCAACTTCTTCGCTCTGCCTGCGCTGCCTGGCGCTATTGGCACTGCGGCCCTGGTCGCGATCCTTGGCCTCTTTGCACCACCGCTGGCCCAGGTTCTGGGCTGGGTCGCCTGGCTCTTTATCAGCTATATGATCGAGGTTGTCGAGTTTTTCTCATCCATGCCCTTTGCCTCCATCGAATTGGATGATGTCGGCGCTCCCTTTGTTTGGGGGTATTATGCCGTCCTGGTTGCGGGGCTTTGGGCGGGTACTGGCTGGTCGAGGATGGGAGCCATCACAGGCAAGGCGAGGAAGCGCGTATCATCGACGCTTGCATCCTTGGGGAGAGTGCCGGCGAAATTCGTCGTTTTCCCTCTGCTTATTGTCGCAGTTCTTGTGTGGATCGCTGCCGTCACTGCCCCGGATAACCGCCTCCACGTTTTCTTCCTCGATGTGGGGCAGGGCGACGCCATACTGATTCAGAGGGGCCACCAGCAAGTCCTTATCGATGGCGGTCCTTATGCTGAGAACATTGGCCTTGAGCTTGGCGATAAGCTACCCTTCTGGGATCGGACCATAGAGCTTGTCATTCTGACCCATCCGGAAGCGGACCACCTGACAGGATTGGTTGAGGTTCTTCAGAGATATGAGGTCAAGCAGGTTTTGACCAGTGGGCTTAAGGGGGACTCCTTGATTTATCGCGAATGGCTCAGGCGTATTGAGGAGAGGGACATCGAACGCACCGTTGCCCAAGCAGGACAGCGAATCGAGCTGGGTGATGGGTTGAGCTTGGAGGTGCTGCATCCTGAGACAACGCTGCTTGAAGGCACGGCTTCGGACTCAAACAACAACTCGCTGGTTGTGAGACTCGAGTTCCAGGATTTCAGCTTGCTTCTCACAGGGGACATCTTCCAAGAGGCGGAGCGATATTTGCTCGGACGGAGGTACGGCCTGAGAAGCGCTGCGCTCAAAGTACCTCACCACGGTTCCGATAGCTCCAGTAGCCCGGAGTTTCTCGCCGGGGTTGATCCTCAACTGGCGGTTATCTCGGTGGGAGCGGAAAACGAGTTCGGGCATCCCAGGCCAGAGGTGGTTGAGAGGCTAGTGGGAACGGTCGGCGAGGATAACCTTTACCTGACTTCGGAACGCGGCACCATCGAGCTAATCACCGATGGACAGAGGTTGTGGGTGAAGACGGAGAAGTGATAAGGTGATAGGTGGGTTCCGCTAGGCTGCACCGACCCTGCGAATTTGTAGCGTAGCGTTGCCACACCTGTGGCAACGGATATTCCGTCGTGACGGGAGTCACGACGCTACCGAGGGTTCTGGTAGGCGCTGATATAGAAGGGCGGGGTGGTGAGTTCTGTTGGTGCATCCACGTTCTCACTATCGTAAGAAATCAGAAGTTTTAATGGGAGTAGAGATGCCTAAAAGTCAAGACGAATACTGGGCGAGTAAGAGCGAAAAACGGATTTGGTGCTATAAGCACAATGTGCTGCATAAGAAGAAAAAACCATGTCCAAAATGCTTGGCGGAAAAAGTACAAACTGACATTGATGCACAAAGGATTCTGGATGAGGTCTTTAAACAGGATGACAAATAATCGGTACATGTCTTGGGATGCCCTGTTTTGCCGGGCTTGGGGGATCGCCGATACCATTTTAGGTGCCGTGCATTACGAGTTGGTTAAGAATCCAATCGAGAATCTTAAGAAATAATTGCGAACACCTTATAAGTAGATTACAATTCGGGGGAGGCGTTGCGGGTATCGTTAATGGGACTGTGCTGCTAAAATGTCGAAAACTGCTGACGTGAGAGGATGATCAATTGACTAAAGAGGTCTGCGTTGTCCTACCGGCCCTGAACGAAGAACGCACCATTGGCTTGGTTATCGATGAGATACCCAAGGAGGAGATGGAGCGGAGGGGGTATAGGATCAATGTGATGGTGGTCAACAACGGTAGCACCGACAAAACCGAAGAGATTGCCCGGGAAAAGGGGGCGCAGGTTGTTGTGGAGCCGAGGAGGGGGAAGGGTATGGCTATCAGAGCCGGATTCGAGGCTGCGGATTGCGATTTCGTGTTTATGCTGGATTCGGACCATACTTACCCCGCTGTCCATATAACCGAGATGCTTACGGCGTTGGAGGATGGATACGACGTGGTGATGGGTTCCAGGTTGAAGGGGCAGATGGTGGATGGCGCAATGACCAGTTTGAATCGGGTGGGGAATCGATTGCTTGCTTTGATGACTAACGTCTTGTATGGAACGAGAATAAGCGATCCCTGCACCGGGTGTTGGGGTTTTAGGGCAGAGGTGGTCAAGAAGCTGAGGCTGGAGGCGAGGGGGTTTGATATTGAGGTGAACATGTTGACTGAGATAGCCAGGAATGGCTACAGGATAACAGAGATTCCTATTGGATACAGAAAAAGGAGAACCCGTCCCAAGCTTAACTCCCTCCGGGATGGATTTAGAATCGGCAAAATGCTCATAAGGCGTAGATTCCGACCCAGATGACAGGGTTTTTACATAGTCATGCTTGTCTCCACTGTTGTCTGCGCCCACAGCCTCGACAGGTATCATGACCTTGCGGAGGCGGTTGGTAGTCTGCTGGAACAAACCCATCGAGAACTGGAGATCATCGTAGTTATTGACGGCAATCAAGGACTACATGATAGGGTGGTGGCAGACTATAGCGCGCAGGATGCTGTCAAGTCTATCCTCCTGAAGAAGAACGTTGGCACTTCCGCAGCCAGGAACGCTGGCATCAATGAGGCTCGGGGCGATGTTGTTGCTTTCATCGATGATGATGCGGTTGCCGAGAGGAAGTGGATTGAAAACCTTGTAGTCACCTACCAGGAGTACGACGCCGCGGCGGTAGGGGGGAGAATCCTGCCTGTCTGGCTTTGCGAGAAGCCGGACTACCTACCCGAAGAGCTTTACTGGCTGGTTGGCGCAACGCATGAGGGGTTTGCGGAGGAGAAGGTTGCCGAGGTGCGCAACACATTCGGGCCAAACATGAGCTTCAAACGCGAGGTCTTCGAGAGGGTGGGTGTATTCAACGAAAACCTTGGTTTTGCTAGGAAAGGAACCTCCTACATACAGGCCGAGGAACCAGAGCTCGCTTTGAGAATGAAGCAAGAGTTGGGCAAAGGGGTCATGTATAACCCTGACGCCATCGTTTACCACAAGGTCTCTGAATCGAAGGTAAAGGTGAAGGCCCTTCTCAGGAGAGCGTTCTATCAAGGGTACTCCAAAGCTTGGCTGGGAAGGCACAGTGTGTCCGGCGATTCGATCGCCACTGAGAGGTCCTATCTCAAGACCCTGCTGGTCAAGTCTATCCCACGAAGGATGGGGCGGATCTATGACTTGACGGAACTGAAGAAGCTTTTATTTATTATGGCGTCCATCTCCAGTGTAGGCCTTGGGTTTTTATATGGATATATTGGGGAGCGCATTGCGGGATGGAGAAGGCGATAGTCATCACAAGTCGGGATGACTACCATTACCATATAATCGCAGGATGGTGTCCGAAAACTTAGCAAGACAGGGTAGCCTGGAGCAACGTAGGGTGGGTGAAATGAAATGGAACCCACCTTCCCAAATGAAGATAGAAACGGTGGTTTTCGCTGCGCTGCACCCACCCTACCGCTAGGCGCAGTTGGAACCCACCCATAATTATTAGACAGGCTCCCAGGTGAACGGGCGGCAAAGGTGGGCAACAGCCTATTGCTGGGGATGCATACTGAAGGCGGCTTCGAACACAATCTACTGTTCATCGACCTTCTTCCTGAAGATGATCTTATCAAACTTTACTCAGCATCTGATCTGGTGGTGTCCTCCTCCCTTCATGAGTCATTTGGATTAGTGACTTTGGAAGCGATGGCGTGCGGCAGGCCGGTTGTGTCGACATCGACAGGAGTGGTCCCCGACCTGGAGCTCGATGGTGTAGGCGGAATAGTGGTGTCTCCGGGTAACGTTGGAGAGCTGGCGGAAGCTATTGTGAAGCTGCTGTCGCTCAACGATGAGGATAGAAAAGCGGCAGCAAGAAGAAACCGTGAGTTTGTGGAGGCCGAATTCTCTGTGGCCCAATGGGTAGACAGGGTGGTCGAGGTTTACGAGAAAGCGCTGAGGGAGGAAGTGAAGTACAGGAGCGGGACTAAGTAGTGAAGCGGCCGGGGATGGCGGGAACGATGTTTACCTTCATCCATTGTCGCCTCAGCCAATGCTCCGTCAGGACCTTGCCGCTCGGTAGCGTGCTCTCACCATCAGCAACACATAGATGCTGGTCAGACCCTGTGCCCCGATCCATGCGTAGCCAATGCCTACAATTCCCAGCGTTGGCATAATGAGGATGCTTGTAATAAGCACGGCAAGGGCTATGAGCGCGCGGATCGCAATCAGTTCCTTGATCCTGCCCCGGACACGGAGGACGCTGTAGTAAATAGTGTTCACCCCTGTAAATAGGCTTGAGGCGCCTAGAATCCACAGCAGCGTGAGGGCGTTAGACGAGTAGTTCTCCCCGAACAAGAGTAGAAGCCATTTTCCCAACAGGACCAGGAGTATGGTGGCCGGTACCAGCAAGAGCACGATGAATTTGAAAGACCGCCGTGCGTTTGCCACTAATTGACCCTCAAAATGCGAGCCCTCGGCAAACAGTGATACGGACACTGCATGGGGTATAGCAAGGAGCAGACCGGACATCATCCATGCTATATAGAAGTAGGCGTTTTGCTCTGGGCTCACGAGACTAACGATTATTAGCGGCAGCAGAAGTGAAGGGGATGCTGAAAAGATGGAGACAAGGTAGTTTCCTGCGGAATACCTCCAGATATCCTTGATTATGCCCAAGTCTATTTTGGGCATCGGTTTGTAGGATTTCTGAACTCGGGGAAGGAAGAGGAAAAGCGAAATGGTAAGGGCGATGCCAATAGCGAGAGCCCAGGAGCCAACGATGCCAAAGGCGTGGAAGAAAAGGGCGAGGAGGATGGGAAGGGGGATCTTGAGGAGCGAGAAGATGGCGTTTTTCGCCAGCGTAAACTCAGCCCTGCGCTTGGCTATGAATATGGCGTCCATGATCCCCGAAATAGGCCAGCAGACGGCGAAGAGCACGAAGGCCAGCAGGAACATTGTATTATCCCTGACGAAGCTTGTAGCTGGAGACCAGATATCTACGCCGGCAAGATATATTCCGGACACCGCGAGAGCGGTGATGCTGCTGATGGTCAAGCAAGAGTTTATCATCTTCGCCGGCTCTTTGGCCTTGGGGAGAAAGCGGACAAGAGCAGCATCAAAGCCCAGAATGCTAATCAGAGCCAGGAAGTTGACGGCGGATATGATTGCGGCCGATACACCCACCTCGTATTCTGTGTAGTACCGGGCCACTATCATCCAGAAGAAGAAGCCTAGGCCGGTAGTCAGAACGGTGTTGGTCATCAAGAAGAGGGAGTTGCGATACAGAGGGTCCTTGATTTGGCGCTTTAGCTGAGTAATGTTCAAATCTGTTTCCTACGGCGGCGACAACCGCATCTCGTGAGGAGACTCTCTTTGGGTGTCGCTAAATCATACTTCCGGAACACTCGATGAGCAACAGGGCTCAGGTCGGAATCAGGCCTCTGGTTTTGTCCGTGCGGTGGAATCGGGGTTACGAGTCTCAAGGCATGTACTCAAATATCTCCACCTCGGAGATTGTCTCCTCACCCTGAGTCGCCACTGTCGTCGGAGATTGGTAAATCAGTTTGTAGTGCTCCAGTTCCCCAAGAGGCACGGGGCTGACGAAGGGGTTATTCCCCACAATCCTGTAGTTGGAAGAATCCTGAAGCTCCAGATATGCCTTGGCCTCCTCGTAAGTGGCGAATTTTCGCTGGTCGGAGATCTCCTTATATTTGGTGACTCTCTTACCCGGCTTCTCAGTGTATGAAATGACCCACGTAGAATTGTTAGGAACCACTTCAGCTCCACCGAAAATGTACAGCCTTGAGGCCATGGATCGGTAGTACTCGGGATAGTATAGAAATAGTGGTTTGAGTTTTCCTTTCTCAGTCCTTTGGTAGTATATCTCAAAAAACTCACTTTGATCTTTGTCGGCCCACTCTATCATGGCGCCGAAATTGCCGACCAGGTAGCCGTCCCGGGTCAGTGTATATCTCGCCATCAGGTAATCGATGATCACATATTTGGAACCTAGCTCATCCAGCATTTGGTTTGCCGATGATTCACCCTGTGCGGTGAAGAATCGAGCTGCATCCCGTGCTCCTACCTGATGCGGATTGGTGTTCGGTATGCGATGGGCGATGTAGGTAATCCAGTGTCCGTAGTCCCACCAACTCATAACGCCATATGCCGATTCTGGATAGTCGTAGCCTTTCCCATCTGGTGGACTTTCATACAGCTCGTAGTAGAAGTCGGGATCATCGAAAGGGTCTGGGGTATTCTCTCTCATCCAGACCAGCGAATCACGCCAGTCCTGCGTGGGTTCGCTAACCTGACTGGCGACGTCAATTGCCTTTCCGATATTGGGATAAAATACCAGGAAGAATATGACTACTAGCGCTATTGTGCCGTAGACATACTTGGCCACAGGGTATTTCGTGACCAGCATTCCCAGCCCTGTCCTCTGAGTCCTTGCCTTTCTACGCTTCGCCTTTCTGCTTGACCTGGCCTTGTCCTTCCCTGTTTGCAGGTTCTTATTCCTATCAACATCTCCCTCTTTGTATGTTGCAGGGACTACCTTGGTGCCGACAAGCGCTGCCGTTTTCAAGGAGAGATAAGCGGTGAGGAGAGAGACGTTTACCGCGAAATAATACGCAAAGCGATTTTCACCTAACGTGGCCACCAGCATGACCACGCTCCAGATAAGGAGCAGTGTTTTGTCGGCAGCCCCTTCTCTTATTACGAGATAGGCTACGGCGACGATCGATATTAACGCCAGGTAGAAGCCTGTGGTGAACTCATCCCATGCCATGGATAGGGTGAGTGGTTGCATCTCGCTGATAGTCAATGACGCCCCGCGTGGGTTGAGCCAGTTCAGTTGGTCCAGAATGGCGTTGAGCACTGATGGGGCAATAATGTAGAGTGCCGCCAGGCCAATGCCGGCGAGAACTGCTAGCGCCAAGGGGTAGTAGGCTGGCCTTACGTTCCGCCTGGTCAACACGAGGGAAAGAGCACTCAGAGCCGGGAATGCCAGCATGCCGATTAGCAAGGAAGCTACTTGGAGTTTTCCATACCCAAATTGCCCCAAAAAGGGGATGACCATCAGCAGGGCGATGAGGAAGGCGGGTACGCCGACAATACAGAGGTAATCGGTTGACCTGCCCCTTAGATGATCCAGGGTGTATTGAACGAAGGCGAAAGCGAAGATTATGAATACAAGAAGCGACCCACCCACCCAGGAGAGGAGATAGACCCCGAGCGCTATGCCAGTCAGCAGTGAATAGGCCAAAGGCTTCCTCAGTGTTCCCCAGTCTCTTGTCAGAAGGCTACCGAACGATATTCCCTTTTCCTTTGAGCTCTTTACAGCTACTATCAGGAACAGCATGGTCAGGGAACTGAACAGGGCTTCGGCGACGTGGTGGTCAGTGAATCCGAGGAGTGAGCGCAGCAGTAACTGCCCAGGCAGTATCATAACCAGAGCCGCTGCGACAATCCCCACTTTCTTGCTGAACAGCTCTTTGCCTATGAAGAACACGGGTATGGTGACCAGCGCTCCCAGGATTGCTGGGAAATAGGCGCCCAATGTCTCTATCATTCCCTTCGATGGGGAGCCCGCGCCGAAGACCCATGCGAGAAAACCCAGAAGCAGGTCGTAGAAGGGCGCAAAAAAAACGTGTTGCCCATTGGGGTAGAAAGTGTAAGGGTCGAAGCTGATGCGTTGCGGGAAATGCTGGATAAGATTCTCCACCAGCCGTATGTGATACCAGGAATCGAACCACTTGAACCTGACCCAGTCTCCGGCAAAGACGTTATCGTAGGGGAAATATGTGCGCAGGAAGAAGGCGATCCCGAGGATCAAAGCTAGTGCGGCTCCCCATAGTGTGTTAACGGAGAGCTTTGTTTTGATGCTGGATATACTCATCTTTCGCTATCGCAGCCGGCTTCAAGTTCTACGTTCCCTTTGGCCAATCTTGGCTTCTTATCTGCGAGAGACTGGAGAACGGGGTAGCCTACGGAGGCTTCTCGATTCTAACATCTGGGAATATCAGGTGGCAACTTGCGGTCGCTTTGGTTGGTCGGGTGCGGTAACGTGGATTTGAGGGGGTTGTTCTTGACATAATCTTACCGCCCCCCGCGCCTTCTTATTCTCAAGGCAGTGTGTCACGGTGTTTCGCCCGTGCGGTTTTATATGCGCCACATTTTTGATTCCCATGTTAGCGTTGACCTGACCGCCATCCGGCGGTAGAATGCTGGCAACAATGTCTTAGGTGTCAGGTGGAACTCGAACGCCGCTTGGCTGAGACCGCTGGGGGCCTGTCTGATGATTATGGGTAGGTTCCAACCGCACCTAGAGCATCTGCGCTCGGCCACCCTATTTTGCTAAGAGACTGCTGAAAAAGAGGTGCAGGATACATCCTGCCGGGGGTCTGGGGGTGTCCCCCAGCTTTAAAAATCCCCCAACCTTGGGGGATTTAGGGGGTTGATTAGGGCTATTTCAGCATTCTCATTTATTATCCACGTATCCATAAACAACCAATCAACGAGTCTCGTACTCTTTACATAAACTCAATTTAAAGAAAAGGAGAAAAAGGTCATGCCAGACTTCAATTTCAATTTTGAGCTATCGGCTGTCGTAACTGGCGCGGTTAAGGGACTGGTGATAATTCTGGTTACATTGGTATTGCTCTGGGTAATAAAGAAAGCAGTACGTAAGATAATCACTGAACGTATCCCTCGTATTCGTGAGGAGACACAAGATCAGCTAGCGTCACGTTCAGAAACATTAGCTGGGATAGTTAATCGTGTGATTTCATTTATTGTCTGGATTATTGCCTTTATGATGTTGCTGAGTGTCGTGGGTATCAATGTCGCGCCGATAATAGCTGCTGTAGGTTTAGCTGGATTGGCAGTTGGTTTCGCTGCTCAGAATATAATTCGGGATTACTTTCATGGTTTCTTCATTATCATGGAGGATTGGTTCAGGGTTGGAGAGATTGTTACATGTTCTGGTGCGACTGGCGTAGTTGTAGGCATGGGATTGAGACGTACAACATTGCGTGATCTCAATGGCACTATGCACGTCATACCCAATGGCAAGATAGAGCAGGCCAGCAATCTAGCAAGGGATTGGTCCAGAATAAATCTGGACGTTTCTGTAGGCTATAGTGAAAACCTGGACAAAGTAATCCATGTCATTAATGAAGTCTGCCAGCGATTCAAAGAGGATGCAGATTGGGGTAATGAACTGCTAACAACTCCAAAGGTTGAACGTGTTAATGATTTGGGAGATAGTGGAATAGACATCAAGATACTTGGTGATACAAATCCAGGGAAGCAATTTGCTCTGATGGGAGAGCTACGGAAGCGAATAAAGGATCGCTTCGATGACGAGGGTATTGAAATTCCTTGGCCTCATACCAAGGTTTACTTTGGGAACACGCTTGAACGGAAAGAAGTGAAATAAAACGCATACCGCGTATTTCGGAGCAAATCGGCCACCCTGACTGAATAAATCGGCCATCACCCTAACCCAAAAATAGCGATCAGAACACCAGTCAGTTGCCACATCTCAGTCTAAGGGTGTTGGGAGCGCGGGGTGTAGGGGCGTTCCATGGAACGCCCTAACGCCCGTGAGATTGCTTCGCTGCGCTCGCAAT
>QIGA01000243.1 GCA_003229915.1 Chloroflexota bacterium | reverse complement strand
CGGGGCTCGTCTAGTGTAAGCAGCAAGATCCAACTTGACCGCAGTTGGTCAAAGAATACAGGTGTGAGAGTGTGAAGAGGTGTGTACTTTATGTCAACCTGCTACCATTCTCTCGGCAAATCCGCTCGCACTTTTACTCTCTAGAGCGAACACCAGATCGCCACATCGCGCAAAGTGAGGAGGCCGTATACGCAGGTTCTCAAGGAAACCCCTCGAATACATGGGGTACGCCATTTCGCGTACCGGCGTCCATCATGGCCCAGGAGCATGTCCCATCAGACAAGCTTGACAACACTCGAAA
Source organism: Chloroflexota bacterium (assembly GCA_003229915.1). Taxonomy (GTDB): domain Bacteria; phylum Chloroflexota; class Dehalococcoidia; order SZUA-161; family SZUA-161; genus SZUA-161. The sequence goes on along the minus strand of QIGA01000243.1, from coordinate 10,271 downwards.
GGAGATGCTATATTGAGCCCATCAGCGCATGGCGCTGTTTATATATTTATTGTTTACTCGTTCTTACCTAATCCAATAGACTGGAGGAATGATGAGCGCACAGCAGTTCAAGTATTTATTCACACCGATCCAGATCGGCCCCTTTACTATTAAGAATAGGATAATGAACGCGCCCCACGGTCCCCTGATGATGGAATTGGGCTTGCCCACTGAAGAGTGGATTCACTACGTCATTGAGAAGGCCAAGGGTGGGGCAGGTTGGGTGGGCATGTCGGTTGGGTATACACAGCCTCGTGACATAATCTTCCTGAGGAATGTTGGGGGACATTACCATAGGCACCTCTGGGCGTGGAAGAAAGAGATGATACCGGGGATGAAGAGAGTCGTGGAAGGTATTCACGAGTATGGCGCTAGGTGCAGCTTTCAGCTTATGGGAATGACTCTGGGGAGCAAGTCCGGGCCCTCACTTGCTCCGGATTGCAATTTCGCCGATCAGATGTGGGAGCCATTGACCAAAGACGACATAAAGCGATTCCTTGAATATTGGGTTATTTGCTGCGAAAACCTCATGGAGGCCGGGGTTGACGGCATCGACATTCACAACCATTCCGGGTTAATCGCAGATATGCTCTCCGGCACCATCAACAAGCGTACCGACGAATATGGCGGCTCCTTGGAGAACCGCGCTAGACTGCTCATGGAAACGATCGACGTCACCCGAAAAGTGGTTGGCGACAAGATGGCCATTGGCTACACCCTGACCGTCGATGATATGCTGCCGGGCTCCATTGTGCCGGAGGAAGCCGTAGAGCTTGCCAAGATGCTGGATGAAGACAAGAAGCTAGATTGGATGATTTGCGGCATCGGCCGGGAAACCCAGTCGATGCATATGTACTTTGGCCCACTGTACCTTCCCCCTGCTTATCAACTCTACGCTGTGGAGCAGATCAAAGAGGTGGTCAAGAATATCCCCATAGTCGCCGTGGGCAGGATCAATGACCCGATGATAGCCGAGAGCATCCTGGCTGAGGGCAAGGCAGATATAATAGCCATGGCCAGACCGCTTATCGCCGACCCCGAGCTACCCAACAAGGCTCGGGAGGGAAGACTGGACGACATTCGCCCCTGCTTAGGGTGCAATCTTAACTGCATAAAGTACATGATGGACGGGGCCCCCATAAGGTGCGTCGTAAACGCTACGGTTGGCATGGAGCAGTGGGGCTGGGGCATCGGTAGCTATAAACCAGCACCTGTCAAGAAGAAGGTCATTGTGGTTGGTGGCGGGCCAGCGGGAATGGAGGCCGCCAGGGTGGCCGCGCTGAAGGGTCATGATGTTACCCTCTATGAGAAAGCAAACGAGCTGGGAGGCCAGGCGTTGCTGGCGGAGAAGCTTCCCGGTAGGGAGGAGATGGGAGGTCTCATCAGGTGGCAGAAGATCCAGCTTCCCCAGGTGGGCGTAAATATAGTCACCGGCACTGCGGCGACAGCGCAGATGATACTAGACCAAAAGCCAGATGCGGTGGTAGTCGCTACCGGCGCCACATGGATGCGCAATGGCTACACCGGGATGAGCCACCTGGAGGTCGCTGGCTGGCAACAAGACAATGTGGTAACCGCCGATGAGGTTGTCAGCGGTAAGGCGGAGGTAGGAAAGAACGTACTAATTTGGGATGGTAGAGGTGATATTACTCCACCCGGAGTCGCTGAGATGCTGGCTGACCGAGGCTGCAATGTAGTTCTGGTGTCTCCTCATCCTGTTTTGGGTGGATTTGATCTAATAAAAGACATGACCTGGTTCCACTTTATGCCTCGACTGCTGAACAAAGGTGTTGAGGTCAGTACCCAAACATTTATAGTGATGATAGTGGAAAAAACGGTCACCGTGCTTAATATCCACACCATGGCAATGCGGGAGATTGAGGCAGACACGGTAGTGCTGATAACCGGGAAGATACCGAACGACGACCTTTACAATGAGCTTGAGGGCAAGGTCGGCGAGCTGTACAAAGTCGGCGAGGCCCGTAACCCGCACGCCATGGGTGAAGCCAACCGGGACGGACACTTCGTAGGCAGGCTCTTATAGGGCTGAGTGTAAGAATTGCAGACAGGGACAGTCTTGAACAGCAGTTGCTACTGTTGCACTATTCAAATAGACGCTAGTAGTTCAAGAGACTGTCCCTGTAATCTTATCTGGTACGGCGCTCTCCATAGCGACAAGCCTGATAGCACCAACATACCACATAGTCAATAAAGCCATGGCCATGGCAGAAGGCGAACGCACAGTATCACAGAAAACTGACTATCCTCGACCTCAACAGAAGAACGACGGCATGGGCGTCTGGTTCTTTGTTGAGCACAAGGATAATAAAGTCGATGAGGATTGTCTCAAGCTCGCCGCCGAAGGTAGAAACCTAGCCGATAAGCTAGGCGGAGAGACAACGGCCGTAATCATCGGCAATCAAGTCGAATGCCTTGCAGAGCACCTCGGCCCTTATGGAACAGATAGAGCACTGGTTGTAGAAGGTCCACATCTGGAAGCCTACACTAGTGAGGGTTATGTCGATGTCCTTGCACAACTTGTGGGGTCAGAGAGCCCGTCTATCATTCTGTTGGGAGCAACCACTGTGGGTAACGACCTGGCTCCCAGGCTTGCCGCGAGACTTAAAGCTCCTTTGGTTGCCCACTATATCGAAATAGAAGTGGACAAAGAGAGAAAGCTAACTGCTCGTAGGGCTATACACGGCGGAAATGCTCAAGCTACGGTCGTGCCGCTTAAGAAGCCACTCATTGCGACTATTGACACACAGTTGCTAAGCGGGCAAAAGGCCAAGGTCCCAAGAAACACCCACATAGTAGGGGCCAGGGTGCGAATCGATCCCAAAACCAGCGCAACCAAGGTCATCGACTATCTGAGGGCTGATCCCTGCGCAGTATGTGTCAGCGAGGCGGAAATTGTTATAGGCGTGGGCAAAGGGTTGGGGTGTGTTGAAAATCTGGACGCAGTGGAAGAACTGGCCCGTGTTTTAGGTGCCTCGATCGGCGGTAGCAGACGCGCGACGGACGAACATTGGATAACCGACGAGAGGAGAATCGGTTTAACGGGCAAAACTATATCACCCAGGCTTTACCTTATCTGCGGTATTTCGGGGGCTTTCCATCACACACTTAGTATAAAAGATGCCAAGTTGAAGGTCGTGGTCAACAAAGACGCGCATGCGCCTATAGCCAGGATGGCGGACCTGCTGGTTGTTGGTGATATGCAAGAGATCATACCAGAGCTGACGAAACAGTTGCGTGAAATGCATAAGCCCACTGCCTGAAACTGCCCGCAGCAACGCTATGATTCGAGCAACAACATGAGGACTGTCGTCTGTGTCAAACAAGTTCCCGACTCTACGATCGTTAAGTTCGATGTACGAACCAATACTCTGGAGAATGTCCATTACATTATGGACCCTATTGACGAGATCAGTATTAGCGAAGCTATTAAGATCAGGGAAAAGAATGGTGGAGAGGTTATATCAATTACTCTAGGGCCACCTAGAGCGGAAAAGGTTCTGAGAAGTTGCCTGAAAATGGGGGTTGATCAAGCAATACATCTATGTGATGAAGCTTTTGATAATATAGATGCACATTCGACCTCCTCTATTCTGGCAAGACAAACTGCCAGACTCCAATACGACCTCATTCTGTGTGGCAATCAGTCAATGGATGAAGGCAATGGTTTTGTGGGAGCAGGGATTGCGGAATACCTAAACTTACCGTTAGTAACGGCTGTCACCAGAATAGATGTCTTTACTGATACTAATACTGCGGTTGTTCATCGCCGTCTCAAGGGCGGAGATCGAGAGATTGTCGAGACTCCATTGCCTGCTGTGTTCACCATTGACAGCGTTTTGACTAACCCTATATACCCACAACTTCGGACGATATTGACCGGGCTAAGGAAAGCTATCACAAGAATCGATGCCCAGTCATTGGGTGTAGATGTGAGATGCCTTGAGCCAACATTAGCACTTTTGAACATCTCGCAGCCAAAACCAAGGCTGAAGAAAACCGCTACAATCGACAGCAGTCTATCACCAGCCGAAAGAATGAAGCTGATCATATCAGGCGGGGTGCAGCAGAAGAGTTCAAAGGCAATCGAGAAGTTGCCCAGCGCCGCGGCGGCTGACATCATACAATTCCTTATCGATAACGGCATCATTTCGAAAGAACGATAAGCAAAACATCAGATGCAATCTATTCTGGCAGCAGTCACCGCTAATCACCGGTCACAGGCGACTCGTCCTTGATTCCTCCTCTGCAGCATTACACATGTGTCAAAAGCAAACATGCGATAGTGTCAGTATCTTTCACACGAAAACTGGGTGTATGGTGATGTAGATAGTTGTTAAATACTGTTACTTCTTCTAAATAGCCTTCAATGGATTTGCGCTTGAAGGCTTCCTACGTTATCTTAGACTTAATTAGCACTCTCTACTGGAGAGTGCTAATCCAAGGTCTGGCAATGGAAACTAAATACTGAGGAAAAGGAGATGGGACATGGCAATGAATCTGAACCCATTGGCTGATCGGGTCGTTGTAAAGCCGATCGTCAAGGAGGAAGTGACAAAGGGTGGTATTGTCCTGCCTGATACCGCCAAGGAGAAACCACAAGAGGGTGAGGTCGTAGCTGTCGGCCCCGGCAAGCTGGGAGATGACGGGAAGCGGGTCGTGATGGAGGTGAAGAAGGGCGATAAGGTAATCTACGCCAAGTATGCAGGCACCGAGTGGAAGGATAAAGGTCAGGAGTATCTAATCCTACGCGAAAGTGACATACTGGCTAAGACGAGCAAATAAGAGGCTTATCCTAACATAAACCAAAGAGAGGGGAGAATAAATGGCCAAACAAATATCATACGATGAAGACGCCAGGCGCTCGTTGAAAAAGGGAATTGATTCCCTGGCAGAAGCAGTGAAGATAACACTTGGGCCCAAAGGCCGCAATGTAGTCCTCGACAAGAAATGGGGGCCGCCTACCATTACCAACGATGGCGTTACCATTGCCAAGGAGATAGACCTGGAAGAGCCCTACGAGAACATCGGCGCACAGTTGATAAAGGAGGTAGCCACCAAAACCAACGACATCGCGGGGGATGGCACCACTACGGCTGTGGTGCTTGCTCAAGCCATGCTACATGAAGGGATGAAAAACGTAGCTGCAGGAGCAAATCCCATGGCTCTCAAAAGGGGTATTGAGCAGGCTGTAGGTGTGGCTGTAAAGGAGTTAAGCAAACTGGCAACCCCAGTTACGGGGAAGGAGCAGATATCTCAGGTAGCAGCCATTTCGGCAGCTGACAAGGAGATCGGAGACCTCATTGCCAATGTCATGGAGAAGGTAGGCAAAGATGGTGTGATCACCGTAGAGGAATCGAAGGGGATAAAGTTCGAGGAAGAGTATGTGGAGGGGATGCAATTCGACCGCGGCTACATCAGCCCCTACTTTATCACCAATGCGGAGCGTATGGAAACCGCCCTTGAGGATCCATATATCCTGATCACAGACAAGAAAATCTCAGCCGTCTCCGACATACTACCCCTACTGGAGAAGTTGCTACAGGTCTCGAAGACTCTCGTCATCATCGCTGAGGATGTGGACGGAGAAGCTCTGGCCACTCTAGTAGTGAACAAGCTGAGAGGAACTATAAACTGTCTCGCAGTCAAGGCTCCGGGTTTCGGCGACAGGCGCAAGGCCATGCTTGAGGATATCGCCATCTTGACTGGGGGCGCGGTCATCAGTGAGGAAATTGGCAGGAAGCTTGATTCGGCTACCATCGAGGACCTTGGGCGCGCCCGCAAGGTGAGCGCCAACAAGGATGATACCACCATTATCGAGGGCAAGGGTTCAGACAAGGACATCCAGGGACGAATCAAGCAGATCAAGGCCCAGGTCGATGAGACCACGTCAGATTTCGATCGCGAGAAATTGCAGGAACGATTGGCTCGTCTGGCTGGAGGAGTTGCCGTCATCAAGGTCGGCGCTGCCACTGAGGTCGAACTGAAAGAGAAAAAGCACAGGGTTGAGGATGCCCTTTCTGCGACTCGCGCCGCTGTGGAAGAGGGTATAGTTCCTGGTGGTGGAACTGCGCTCGTCAACATCATCCCAGCTCTGGACAAAATCAAGGCCAGCGGGGACGAAGCGACTGGCGTGAATATCGTCAAACTTGCCCTGGAACATCCGCTGCGCCAGATTGTGACGAATGCCGGTAAAGAGGGTTCAGTAGCCGTTGACTTCGTGAGGAAGAGCAAGAAGATAATCGGCTATGACGCCGAGAAGGGCGAATATGGCGATATGGTGCAGCGCGGTATTATCGATCCTGCCAAGGTGACTCGTGCAGGGTTGGAGAATGCTGCCAGCATCGCTGCCATGGTCTTGACCACAGAAGCGCTGATCACAGACATTCCAGAAAAAGAGAAAGCGCCGCCAATGCCAGGTGGCGGAATGGAGGGGATGTACTAGGAGGGGTAGAGAACCCACAACTCGTACAACCTCAGAGTGCCATTGAAGCTCATATCAGGAAGATGTAGCTGCGGCTGATGCCGCAGCTACATCTTTTTTTGGTTGTAAATCCAGTGTACAATGAGTGATGCGATAACGGAGGGTGGATTGGAGCAGCGCGTTCTTAAAGAAAATGAACTGGTGATGATCAGCGATGAGTTGGGAGACATACCTGAGGCAAGACGACGCCTTGGCTTATACTACCGTGATACGCGTTACCTGTCTATCCTCGAACTTACGATCAATGGACATAAGCCGCGACATCTAGCCTCTTCGTGCCGCCAGAACGCTGTCTGCGATATCCAGCTCGCCAACCCAACAATCAAGGCCAGAGATGGTACTCCTATACTCGCTCGCACGGTTGGTATCGAAAGAAGCCGCTTCCTCAAAGACGGTCTTCATGAGCGCATCACTTTGTACAACTATAATGCATTTCCAGCCCAGTTGGACCTTTCACTATTCCTGGGCAGTGACTTCCTTGATATCTTCGAGGTAAGGGGTTTTGTGAGAGGGAAGCGAGGCACTATCTCCGAACCCGTAGTTACCGACTCCTATGTCACCTTCAGGTATTCTGGCTTGGACGGAATCGAACGGGCAACGAAGATCGTTTTCGACACAAGTCCCTCCACTGTCGAAACAGAGGCACGCAGCCAGCTTCGAGGGCTGCGGCCGAGTACCTTTCTCCCTGAATCTACCGACGTCATCAGCACTGCCATGATTCGCCCTCCAAGCGCTAAGATGACCTGGAATCTAACCCTTGAACCCAGAAAGCCACTATCTCTGACCTTCCACGTCCTCGCCGTCGAAGGTCCGTCTGAAATTGAGGTTGTGCCGTTTGAACAAGGTCTTTCGGGATCATGTAAGAGCTTTGAGAGTTGGTGCAATGACTGCTCCAAGATAGAGACCCACAATGAGTTGTTCAATCGCCTTCTGCGACGCAGTCTTCTCGACCTGCGGTTGCTCCTGCAGCAAACCCCCGAAGGTCCGGTACCTGACGCTGGGGTGCCGTGGTTTAGCTGTGTCTTTGGGCCCCAGAGCCTAATTACTTCGCTACAAACCCTGATGCTTAACCCTCAAATAGCAGTCGATACCCTGCGCCATCTGGCCAGACATCAGGGGACTAAAATCGATCCATCTCGTGATGAGGAGCCTGGCAAAATTGTCCACGAGATGCGTAGAGGGGAGTTGGCGAGAGCGGGAGAGATACCACACTCAGCCTACTATGGTAGTGTTGATGCAACCCCTCTGTTCCTCATCCTTTTCGCCGAGACTATGAAGTGGCTTGACGACGATGAGCTCTATGGTGAAATACTCCCTGCAGCCAAGATGGCTCTGGATTGGATCACCCAATATGGGGACATTGAGGGAGACGGCTACCTGGAATACCTTACCCGCTCAACGGGCGGAGTTGGTCAACAGGGGTGGAGAGATAGCCGAGGAGTGGTATTCTATCCTGATGGCACACCAGTACCCTCCCCCATAGCACTGGCTGAGGTCCAGGGTTACGCTTATAGGGCGATGCAGGAAATGGCAAAGCTGCTGGATAGAAAGGGAGCATCCGAACTTGCCCAGAGTTTGACTCAGAGGGCATCAGTTCTAAAGGAAAACTTCAATCGCGACTTTTGGTTGGAAGAGCAGCGTTACTTCGCACAGGCCCTCGATTCCCAGAAGAGACCAGTGAGAAATATAGCATCAAGCATCGGCCACTGTCTTTTCTGCGACATTATACATGAGGACAAAGCAAGATATGTAATCACACGCCTGAGCAGTTCGGAGATGGCCAGCGGCTGGGGAATCCGCACCTTGAGCAGCAGGGCGCCCCGGTATAACCCCATGAGCTATCGTCATGGAAGTGTCTGGCCGCATGATAACTCGCTAATTGTTGCGGGTATGAAACGCTATGGCTACCATTGGGAGGCCGAGGAAATAACGTCTCAAATCTTCGATGCCAGCGCATTCTTCGCCTACAACCGGTTACCCGAGTTGTTTGGGGGATTCCATCGCAACAGAGAGGCGTACTCTATTCCCGCAGAGTACCCTGCTAGTTGCAGCCCCCAAGCCTATGCGGCGGGCAGTGCCTTCTTACTCTTTCAGTCTCTGCTCGGTCTTCAAGTGGACGCTGCCGCTAAACGCATTTACCTAAGCCCCAGGCTACCCGATTGGCTCCAGAGCGCCTCCGTTCAGCACCTGCGCATAGGGAAAAAGACGCTTAAACTTCACTTTGACCGTCGTCCCTATGATGAGGAGACCCGATTCGAGATAAGCGATAACGAGGCAGGGGTCGAGGTCATTATCCCACCGCTCTAAATTTAGCGAGGTTTTCTATCGAGGACTATTCATACCCAGCAGCACTAAAGCCTGAGCAGCCTTTCCACACGTCTCTCTCTGCGAGAGGGCCCAACCAAAGCTAAGCAAAGTCTGTTAGTCTGGAATAACTCTTGTGCCATCCGTTGCAAGTCGTCAGCGGTGATGGCATCCAAGATCGAAACTACCTCGTCCACAGTGCGAATACGTCCTGTGAGCAGCTCCTGTCCCCCAATCCAACCCGCCACACTGCGTGTATCTTCCATGCGCAGCATTAATCGACCCTTCCCCAGTTCCTTGGCCTTGGTGATCTCAGCCTCGGGGACCTGATCTTCTCTGAGCTTGACCAACTCCCGCAGGATGGCTTCGATCGCATCCTCAACCCTCTTCGGATCGACCCCGGCGCAGACATTGACCGCGCCTGAATCATGGAAATGGCTGATGTGGCTAGTAACATCATAGGCGAGCCCCAGTCGTTCCCGGATTTCGAGGAACAAACGACTGCTCATTCCCTCGCCCAGTATCAAGTTAAGTAGATCGAGCGCAAAGCGATCGGGGTGGTCATGAGGTATGCCGCGCACTGCCAGACAGAGGTGTGCCTGCTCTGTCTTTCTTTGCTCAGTTACGAGACGGGGTGAGTTCTGATCGTTATCGGCAGGCGACCAGGATGCCGTCACTCCATCATGCCAATCACCTAGAACCTCAATGACTGAGTCAACTACTTCGTTGTGGCTGATGTCCCCTGCCACAGCGACCACGGTGTTATTGGGCAGGTAAAGGTTGGACAAGTAGTTGAGGATCATGGAGCGGTCGACGGTGGCAACAGTCTCCTTGCTCCCTGCAACATCACGCCCCAGCGGTTGAGCAGGCCATATCACCTCATCAATCAGCATGTCGACACGGTTTTGGGGCGAATCCAGGCACATGTTCAATTCCTCGATGATGACCTTACGTTCGCTCTCTATATCCACCGGATCGAACTTAGAGTTGCGAAGCATATCCACAAGTAAGTCCAAAGCCAGCGGGAAATGAGGCCGAGCTACTTTGGCCCAATAAACCGTCAATTCTTTGTCGGTTCCCCCGTTGATGATACCTCCTACCCCATCGATTGTCTCAGAGAGTTCCTTTGCCGTAGGGCGCCGCACAGTTCCCTTAAAGCAAAGATGCTCCACGAAATGGGACAATCCCGCTTGTTCTGCTGCCTCATATCTTGACCCAGCTCCGATAAAGATGCAGATGCAGACCGACCTGATATGGGGCATAGAGCTGGAAACTATTCGCAGGCTGTTGTCTAAGACTGTCCTCTGATACATGACTTACCTTACCTCTAAAGAGCAAATGGGGCTTTGGAGCCCCATTTGCTTCATTCTAGTGGTGTTCTAACTCTGTGTCAAACTTCCCTTTACGAATGTCCATCAATCTAAAA
>QIGA01000268.1 GCA_003229915.1 Chloroflexota bacterium | reverse complement strand
GGCAACACCCGAACTCCGCCAATGCGACTAAAAGAGAGGAGGTGGCACTCCTCCGGTAACATTTCTAAATGAGTGAGCAACCACCCTCCAGTAACATTCTTATGTGAGTTGACGCGTAAGGGCAGTGTTCGAAACCGTCATTTAGTCGCGCTGCTCCTTAGGGGACTGAGGGTTTTCTTTCTCGGCAGTCGATAGGCGTTGTTTCAGCTTGGATACTCCTCGCTGGAGCAGGTCCTGGAGGTCAGACACCTCCTTGGAAATGGATGCTCTGAAGTAGGAGCTGTATTCTCCCATGCGGCGAAATTTCTTGTAGCGGTTCTTGACTAGCTTGGCCAGGGTGGGTTGCTGAGCTTCGAGAAGTTCGCGAACAATGGTGTTTTTCAGCAGCCGGGCAGCTTCATCAGGGTCAGTATGGGCACCGCCCTCCGGCTCTGGCACCACTGTATCAATGACGCCTAGTTCCTTGCAGTCCAGAGCGGTGAGTTTCAAAGCTGACGCCATCTCTTCTGCTTTCTCTGCATCTCGATAGATGATGGACGCTGCCCCTTCGGGAGAGATGACAGAGTAGATAGCGTTTTCTTGCATCAAGATTCGATCAGCGACCCCAAGAGCTAGTGCTCCCTCGCTTCCGCCTTCCCCAATGATAACCGATACGATGGGTGTGGGGAGGTCCGACATGAGGGCCAACGTGCTTGCAATCGCCTGCCCGATACCACGCTCCTCCGCATCGATCCCAGGATAAGCCCCAGGGGTATCGATGAGGGTGACTACGGGCATTCCAAAGACAGCAGCCAGCCTCATTGCTCTCTGTGCCTTGCGGAAGCCCTCGGGATAAGCTCTCCCCTCGTTGTGGCTCCGCTCCTGTCCTATTATCACCACTGCCTCGCCGCTGAGTTCAGCAACTCCGCATATCACCGCCCTGTCGTCACCGTAGTGGCGGTCGCCGTGCAGTTCGACAAAGGACGATGTAATTCTGGAGATATAGTCCCAGGCAGTGGGCCGCTGCTGGTGACGTGCCAGCTGTACGGTATGCCAGGCTTGCTCTCCCGGGTGCTCAGGAACAGGGTACGACTTGCCTCTTTTTGTGGTGGTCAAACGATATCTGGCGCTGAGCAGGTCGAGGAGTAAAGATAGTAACTGGCGCAGCTTAGTACGATCGACCACCTGGTCAATCATCCCGTGCTGGAGATGGTCCTCAGCGGTGTGGCTTCCCTCAGGCAGAGGCTTTCCTGATGTCTCCTCGACCACCCGCAGGGGGGCGAAGCCAATCAACGCTTTTGGTTCCGCCAGGATGATGTCCCCGAGGTTGGCAAAGCTTGCGTAAACCTCTCCGCTGGTAGGGTTGGTTAAAACAGAGATGTGGGGGACTCTTTGAGCATGGAGATGCTTAGCTGCCGCTGCTGTTTTGGCCATCTGCATCAGAGAGAGCACACCTTCTTGCACTCTAGCCCCGCCGCTTGAGACTATCGTTACCATGGGAACCTTCCTCTTGGTTGCCAATTCGAACGCCAGTGTCACTTTCTCACCGACCACGCCGCCCATGTTGCCCCCCATAAAGCCGAAATCGAGCGCAGCGATTACAGTGGGATTGCCACCGATTGTGCAAACCCCGGTGATCACCGCCTCGGTCAGCCCAGTCCTGCGCTGAGCCTCGTGTATGCGCTCCTTATAGGGCTCTCTGCCAGAAAATGAGAGAGGGTCGATAGACGTCAGAAAGCGGTTAACCTCTCTGAAGCTTCCCGGATCTGCCAGGAGATCTATCCGCTGGCGTGCTGGGAGGCTGTGATGAAATCCACATTCAGGGCAAACTCGGTAGCGATGGTAGGTCTCTGATTCGGAGAGGTTGATGTCACAAAATAGACAGTGTTCTTCCTCGACGTACTGTTCTTCCTCTTCATCCTGTTGCACAGGAGGGGCGAGGGAATCATCATGGTTTTTCATTCCTCCTCCTCATCTGCTTCGATAACCTCGGCGGGACTACCCGGTTCGCCACGGATGATAAGGCCGTCCTTCTCCAGCGAGTCCATGATTCGCGCTGCTCGAGGGTAGCCGATATGGAGACGACGCTGGAGAAGGGATGTGGAAATGTGGGAAGTGTCCTTGGCTAGCCTTCTTGCTGCAGGTAGCAGGGAATCTTCGTCGTTAGCCTCGTCAACAGGCAGGGAAGCGAAGGCTTTGGCCACGGTATCTTCTAGCTGGGAGGCGGAAGTATCTAGTGGCTGCTTCCAGAATTTGACGACTTTGTCGATCTCTTGGTCAGAGACAAAGCACCCGCGTAGTCGCTTGGGTGTGGCGACATCGGAAGGCAGGTACAGCATGTCGCCCATTCCTAGTAGCTTCTCGGCTCCACCGGTATCCAGTATGGTGCGAGAGTCTATTAGGGAAGGCACTGTGAAGGCTATTCTCGTGGGGAAATTGGCCTTAATGAGTCCGGTAACCACGTCAACTGAGGGGCGTTGGGTGGCAACCACAAGATGTATGCCGGTGGCTCGTGAAAGTTGGGCCAAACGGCAAATGGAGGCTTCGACTATCTCGCCTGCGCTCATCATAAGCTGATTCAGTTCGTCGACGATGACAACCAGATAAGGCATAGGCTCGGCTATTAGTGGGCTGTGATTATATCCCTCGATGTTGCGCACTCCCACGGCTGCGAACTCTCTGTAGCGGTTGTCCATTTCCTTGATGACCTTGCGTAGGGAATCGACTGCTTTGTCGATTTCCTTGACCACTGGCGAAATGAGGTGCGGCACGCCATCGAACTGCACCAACTCCACTCGCTTGGGATCGATGAGCAGCAGGCGGAGGTCCTGAGGGCGGTTGTGCAGGAGGAGGCAAGTGACAATGGAATTGATGAATACTGTTTTGCCGCTTCCGGTAGTTCCTGCTATGAGAAGGTGAGGCATCTTGACGAGATCGGCTGCTATCGCCTCCCCGGCAGCTCCCTTGCCCAGTGCTAGCGCCAGCCTTGATTTTGCCTTGGTTTTCTGGAAGGCCTGACTCTCGACCACGCTCTTCAGGAGTACTAGGGCGGTGTCGGTATTTGGAACCTCTATCCCCACCAGAGGTTTTCCGGGTACCGGAGCTTCGATTCGGATGCTGTGAACGGCCAAGGCGAGGGCTAAGTTCTGCGCCAAGGAGGTGATGCGTTCCACCTTTACCCTCGTTCTCGATACCTCCTCTAACCTCTCTATGGGGTTGCCATCCTTGCCCAGCTTTACCTTGCCCATCTGATCTCGCTCAACCACCCGTTTGTACTTGCGATCCCAACCGGGCTCGATACCAAACTGGGTAACAGAGGGCCCGGGGTTTATTTGCACTACTTTGGCTTCCACACCGTAACTATCGAGAGCCTTCTCGAGCAGACTTGCCCGCTGTTCGTTGTCCGCTTCAGTGAACTCGGTCTCGACCACTTTATCAAGGAGTTCGATGGGCGGCAATTGCTCTCTCTCTGCTCCATCGGGCTTAGGTGGTGGCACCGTGGTCTCGGGTGGTTGCGCAATCGCACCTTCGATAACAAATCGCGCCTGGCGCGGCGGCTTCTGCTCCCTCGCCGTTTCGGGTTCGGCCCTGACCTGATCGGCAACGAATTCTGATGTCACAGATCCGTTTGCCCTCTTCAATTCAGTTGCGCGCTTACGGCGCAATCCATGCATCAAGGCGACGATTGGTACTGCCAGCAGACGATGGGGGGGATAATTCTGGTATAACTGAGCTAACTTGCGTCCTGAGCTGATCAAAAGCCGCGAGACGATGGAAAGGGATAATAATCCTGCTGCCCTTGCCGCGTAGCCTGAGAGTTTGAGGAATCGCAAGCTTGCATGGGGAGCGATCAATGCTATCCCTCCCAGGATAAGAGGAGTGAGACGCAAGGCTGGAGGAGCCCCGGCCCCTTGATTGCCGATCAAGTACTTTCCGGCGTTCCCGCCAAGGCTTACATCGTTGAATCTGACGTCGTTGATAATGAGTTCGGAGGGATGGATCAAAGCGAGTATACCCCAAATTGAGATTGTCAAAGCAAGGGCGCCGAACCAGATGTTCCATCGTGTCAACAGGCTGCGCCATTTCCGCTTCCATACTAGGAATACAGCGATTACTACCCATGCGATCCATAGTACAAATCCCAAACCCATAGTCTCAAAAACGATGTTGCCCAGGAAATCGCGGAAGAAGTATATCAGAGCCAGGATCGAGGCTATCGCAACGATCCTAATCACCATCCACTGATAGGAGACGAAGCCCTTGGTAGTGCTGGTCTTGCCGCTGTGGTTTTGGGGCTTTGATTTCGCCATGTTTGAGACCTTTTACTAGAACATGGATAGCTGCTGCGGTTTGCTTTCTTCTTCCTTCACTTCTTCGGTTCTGGCTAGTATGGAGGGTATCTTGAGCATGTCGGCCTCGATGGTCTGTCGCAGGCTCTGCTGGTGCAGGGCAGCGGCCGGGTGGTACATGGGATAGTAGACCGCATTATTAATCCTTCGTTCCTTCCCGTGAATCTTGCTGATGGCTTCTCCAGGGAAGAATTTCGCCAGGGAATAACGGCCAAGTGTAACAATCATCTTTGGGGAGATCAACTCAAGTTGTGTGTCCAGCCACTTTTGACAGTTGTTGATCTCGGTGGGGAGAGGGTCGCGGTTCCCAGGTGGTCTACATTTGATGACATTGCAGATGTAGACGTCGCTTCGGCTAAGACCGATCGAGCTGAGCAGGTGGTCGAGGAATTGGCCTGCCTGACCCACAAAAGGGAGTCCTTGTTGATCTTCATGGAAGCCAGGCGCTTCGCCGATAAATACTATCTGTGCCCTTTCTGCTCCCACACCGGGAACTGTTCTAGCTCGGGTGCCGGCCAGCTCTGCACAATCCTGGCATGCAGCTATCTTTTGGTAGAGTTCAGCTAGCGCTGACACCTTGACCTCCTTGACTGAATAATAGCATCCTGAAGCCTACCGCCATCAAGGCTATGGCTGAGGTGGACCCTGTCATTAGGACAGGGTAGGGACTTTATGAAGTGGGGGTCTCGGTTCGTGCAGGTACAATGTAAGGATAATTGATCCCAGATAATGCACGAGGTATCTGAATCACTGCAAGAATAACACAGAAATGAAGCTACATGCATAATCTGGGTTGATTAATCAATGAGAAGCTTGTTTGGTTGCCCGTAGTACTCCCAGGGTTTTCCAATTCGGGCGGCAGGGATTCTTGGCCAGGTGCTAGTCGTCCTCTATACCCTGCTCTTTGAGATAATCAACCGCATCTTGTACGGTTTTTATCTTCTCAGCATCCTCATCAGGGATTTCTAGGCGTTTCGCCTCGTTACTGAAGTCCTCTTCGAGAGACATTACTAACTCTACTAAGTCGAGGGAGTCAGCGTTAAGGTCATCGACGAATGATGCACCGGGTTTCACCTCCGACTCCTCAACGCCCAACTGCTCGACGACTATCTTTCTTACCCGTTCAAAGACGGTTGCCATCCTGTAACCCCCTTCTGTGTTATATTCGCAATGTGTTTATGACTATAGGCTATTGACTTTCTCTTGGCTGATGGCACCCAGAACTCCGTTGATAAACTTCGATGAGTTATGGCTGCCGAAGGTCTTGGCCAGTTCCACTGCCTCGTTTATGGCTGCCTTTAGTGGCACTCTATTTTCTATCAAAATCTCAAAAATTGCAACCCTCAAGATATTCCTGTCAATGGCTGAAAGCTGTGCCACGGGCCAGTTGGGGGCATGGGTTTTGATCAAGGAGTCAATCCGCGTCTTATTCTCGATCACACCTCTAATCAGCTCTTGAGCGTATGAGAGAGCAGTTTGTTGCAGCACCTGCTCTTCAGCAAGCCAAGCCAAAGAGGCCTCAGGGTCATGTCCTGATGAATCGCTCTCAAACAGCGCTTGAAGTGCCGCGATTCTGGCATTGCGTCTGAAATGTGCCATAAATTCCTCGACCCAAAAACGTTACCAGCCAAGGGGTAAACGGGCTAGCAGAATGCCATCACGACATAACCATCCCGCCATCCACATTAAGTACGTGGCCGGTTATATAGCGTGCCTCCTCTGATGCGAGGAAGGAAACAGCATTGGCCACATCCGTGGGTAAGCCTGCGTAGCCGAGGGGGATTTGCCTGAGGAACTCCTGTTTTGCGTTATCGCTGAGCTTCCGGGTCATCTCGGTGTCGATAAACCCTGGGGCAATGGCATTCGCGGTCACTCCTCGGGTGGCGACCTCTCTGGCGGTGGTCTTGGTGAGCCCAATTAGCCCGGCCTTTGCCGCAGCGTAGTTCGCTTGCCCCGCATTCCCGATAAGGCCAACGACACTTGCGATATTGATGATGCGGCCCCAGCGCTGCTTCAACATATGCCTCACCACCGCCTGAGTGCAAAGGAAAGCGCCTTTCAGGTTGGTGGTCAATACCAGGTCCCAGTCTGTGTTGGACATTCTCATGAGCAGCGTATCCCTGGTAATCCCAGCATTATTGACCAGGATGTCGATTTGACCGAAAGCGGCCACCGTTTGATCGACAAGGCTGGCTACTTGCTCCTGTGCCGTGATATCGGCGGTAATCGCGATACTCTTTCCATTCCTGGCCGCGATCTCGGCCGCAACCTCGCTTGCGGCGGCAGCGTTGATGTCAGTGATTACCACGCTGGCGCCATGCTCAGCCAGGGTCAGCGCTATATCACGACCTATGCCCTGCCCGCTTCCCGTGACTATGGCAACCCTTGTTGACAAGTTCATTGTAAACGCTCGCTTTAGAAATCTCGATGGGTACACGTACTCTTCAGAGGTTTATGGCTTTGATGGACTCTGGATCGCTCATATGGAGAACTTGCACTTCGTTGCTGATCCTCTTGATGAGTCCTGAGAGCACTTGGCCGGGGCCAATCTCAATGAAAGTGGAGACCCCGGCACCTACCATATACTCCACCGATGGCTGCCACTGGACACAGTGACATAGTTGCTGCAGGAGTTCCCTTTTCACTTCATCGGGATTGGTCAGGGGCTGGGCGGTGCTGTTAGCGACTATGGGGACTTGGGGATGGTTAAAGTCAACTTGCGATATTGCCTGTGCCATTCCTTCGACAGTAGGCTGCATTAGAATGGAATGAAAAGCGCCGCTGACCTGCAGTGGCACCACGCGCCGTGCTCCCCGGGCTTTGGCCAAGTCCATCGAGAGGGCTAGCGACTCTCTGGTCCCGCTGATAACGATCTGCCCTGAACAGTTGAAGTTGGCTATCTGCGACCCAGTCTCTCGGCATACCTCCTCCAAAGATTCTTCATCCAGCCCAATGATGGCTGCCATGCCGCCAGGTCTGGCTTTGCCGGCTTCCTGCATTAAACGCCCTCGTTCCCTAACAAGTCGTACTGCGTCAGCGAATCCAATGACATTCGCGGCCACAAGAGCGGTGTACTCCCCCAGGCTGTGTCCGGCGACGAGGGCAGGACTTAATGAAGTGCCAAACTCTGAGGCGGCTCTGAGGCACGCGACGCTGGTTGTCAGGATCGCTGGCTGGGCATTGATAGTGTCACGGAGCTCCTCCTCAGGCCCCTCGAAACAAAGCCGGGAGAGAGGGGATTGGAGTGCTGAATCGGCCTCTTCGAAAACTTCTCTGGCCCGGCGCGAGACTTGGCACAGGTTGTGCCCCATACCCACTGCCTGGGCTCCCTGACCTGGGAAAACGCAAGCGACCTTGGGTGTCGAGCCTGTTTCCACCTCAACCATGAGTTGCCTCCACGGCTTACTACTTGCTCTTGGGCTTGCTTTCCGTGATTACTTGCCTTCCTCTATAAGTCCCACAAAAAGGACAAACCTGGTGAGCCGGTTTAATGTTGTGGCATTGGGTACAGGGAACAAGGGAGGGTACACACAGCTTGAGGTGGCTACGTCTTTTCCCTTGTCGCGCCTTAGCATATTTCCTTTTGGGTAGAGCCATGATTCAGTTAACCCCTTTCTTTGTCTGGCATTTGCCTATTACCTGAAAGCAGCCCTTGCAGCGGTGCCCAGGGCGAATCAGGGCGAATGGGCGTGCAGTCACAGGTTTGATTGTTGAGGTTGCGGCCACATTGAGGACACAAGCCAGCACAGTCCTCACGGCAAATTGGCTTCATGGGTTGAGCCAGTAGCGTATATTGGCGCACTGCCTCGCTAAGATCGAGGAGATTGTGCTCATCGACAGTGAAGACCCCTGATTCAGGTGGTGGGGTAAGGGGTGTCCCACTGACAGGGTCTCTTGTCATGAAGTACTCCTCCTCGATATCCAAGGCTAACGAATAGCCGAACTCGTCAAGGCAGCGACTGCACACGTCCCTGGCAGTTGTATCGAACTTACCGCTTACCAGGATACTGCGGTTGGTACGAAGCAACTGCAACTCGCCGCGGATAGCGAAGCCAGGTTCAGTTGTCTCGTTGATCGTGACATGGCGAACCGAGCCTACTGATTCTCTTAGCTGCTGGGCGACGTTGATCTTCATTGCTAGCTCGAATGAGTTGCACTCGCAGGTGAGATGTGATGCCTAGTAACAATTTTAGGCTACATTCTCCGAGGTTGTCAACCGCACTCCTGGAGGCTGTTTGAATTTAAGAAGGCGACGAGCCAGGCAATATGCGGGTTGCTCTTCTCAAAACAGGGAAGGGTGCTCATGGATACAGGGCCCATAGGAGTACTGTCATTGATATCCCAGGAAGTAATACAAGGCTCCCCCAACGGCTATCAGTATTGTGCCGATTGCCCCCAGCACTTTGAAAAGCGTATACCGACGTGCAGTTCGATTCGGGTGATACCGTATAACATAGGAAGGTGCCTTCCAGGCTGACGCCTTGGTTATATAGAAATCATAAATCTTACCTGATTTGATTCTGAGCACGTCTCTCAGATTTCTGTTGATGTTGATCTGATGAATTCGTGGATGTGGAACCTCTGCCAGTTCGTTGTTTCGCACTCGGCAAGTTATCTTCGCGTCTTTTACGAGGAGGTGTATATAGCTATTCCACTTTATACCTTTGGGCAGGTCGTCAGGGTGCATTCTTATAAGCAGAATGCCTTCGTCGTCTTGTGGGGCATTGCCAACTTTGAGATGTCTCTTGATTGGCTGAGACATAATGCTTTCCTTATCGCACTCCCTGTCGAGGAACTGCCTATTGCCACGGCTATTATAGTGACCTATCGAATAGACCGCAAGCGCATCTGCGGAGCTTCATCAGCAAATGGGTGAATCCGGGAGGCATGGGGATAGGCTAGCCCTTGATGACTCCGATTGGTCGCGCCCTGACTACCTTGGGCGATATACCGGCGGCATCGGTTATATGTACGACCTCAGCTACATCCTTATAGACCGCTGGCGCTTCTTCGGCCAGGGAGGCGATGCTGGCTACCTGAATGGCGATCCCCTTGGCTGCCAGCTCCTTGGCAACATCAGCGCCGCTGATACTTTTCTTCGCTGCCGACCGACTCATGAGCCTGCCTGCGCCGTGGCAGGTAGAACCGAAGGTCTCCTCCATGGCTTTCTCTGTGCCCACGGCTATGTATGAGTAGCGTCCCATATCACCTGGGATGAGAACCGGCTGGCCCACCTTGCGGTATGCTTCGGGTACGTCATAATGACCAGCGGGGAATGCCCTCGTGGCACCTTTGCGGTGAACGCATACGGAGAGCTTTTTACCCTCTACCTGGTGATTCTCTATTTTGGCGATATTGTGCGCCACGTCGTAGATAATCGTTATGCCCAAATCACGGGAGCTTTTGTTGAAAATCCTCGAGAATGACTGTCTGGTCCAGTGGGTGATGCACTGGCGATTGGCCCAGGCGTAGTTGGCGGCGCAGGCCATAGCTGCCAGATAGGATTGCCCCTCTGGTGATTTTACCGGAGCGCACGCAAGTTGTCGGTCAGGAAGCTGGATGCCATAGTTCTTAACGGCGCTGTCCATGGTCTTCAGGTAATCGCTGCAGACCTGGTGGCCGAGTCCCCTGGAACCGGTATGAATCAGGATGAGTATCTGCCCCTTGTCCTGTATGCCGAAGGCCTTGGCTGTCTCGCTGTCATAAATCTCATCCACGGCCTGGATCTCCAGAAAGTGATTGCCTGAACCCAGCGTACCTGACTGGGGTGTTCCCCGGGTCTTAGCCCTGGCACTCACTTTGTCGGGGTCTGCGCCTTCCAAACAGCCGCGTTCCTCGAGGAATTCCAGGTCCTCCGGTTCGCCATACCCCTCCGCCAGTGCCCAGGCGGCGCCTTTGAGCAGGAGTTTGTCGATTTGATTGCCCTTAAGCTTTATCTTTCCTTCAGAACCCAGTCCGGACGGGACGTTGACGAAAAGATCGGCGAGCAGCTTCTCTATCTTTGGCCTGACCTCGTTCGCGGTGAGATTGGTGCGCAGAAGCCGCACGCCACAGTTGATGTCGAAGCCGACACCGCCGGGAGATATCACACCATCATCCACCAGAGTCGCAGCAACTCCACCTATGGGGAAGCCGTAT
>QIGA01000019.1 GCA_003229915.1 Chloroflexota bacterium | reverse complement strand
CGAAGCAATCTCACGGGCGTTAGGGCGTTCCATGGAACGCCCCTACACCCCGCGCTCCCACCACCCTTAGACTGAGATGTAGCAACTGACTTGTGTTCTGATCGCTGTTTTGGGGATTGAGGTGTTATTAAAGGTTGAAAAGTGAACTGTAATTGATGCATTCTGTATGTCTTCAGCAAGAGATTCGTAGGGTGGGTACAGCGTAGCGAAACCCACCGTTTCTGTCTATGGCTGGGGAGGTGGGTTGCGTTTCACTCCACCCACCCTACTGTGCTTTTGCTCAAAGTTAGCCGCGAGTTCATCGTAATTCCCCTCCCCTGGCGGGAGGGGGTTAATGTGAAAGCATGCCAAAGACTAGTAGTTTGGGAAATACGCGTCTGATTCGACCGCACTTACCGGGACAATACTAGGGCTGCGATCAGCGCTTGATCTGTCATCCATTTATCTTAACGAGTTCACTGCTAATCGCTGCCTCAAGTCCCTTAGGGTGACACGACGCCCTTCACGGAAACGGTCTTGATGTTGACGAATTCCTTGATCCCGTAGTGTGACAACTCGCGGCCATATCCACTCTCTTTCATGCCGCCGAACGGCAGCCGCGGGTCCGACTTCACCTGGGCGTTGACGAAACAGCAGCCCGCCTCGATTTCATTTGCCGCGATTCGCTCTCCTTTCGCCACGTCCCTGGTGAAGATGGCTGCACCCAGGCCGAAGCGGGAGTCATTCGCTACCCTGATCGCTTCCTCCTCGTCCTTTACCGAGATGATGGCGGCAACTGGCCCGAACAGCTCCTCGTCGTAGGCTGGCATGCCCTTCTTCACATTGGTGAGAATGGTGGGAGGATAAAAGGCGCCCCTGCCCTCGGGTATCTTGCCGCCAAGCAGGCATTTCGCCCCTTTTTCGATGCTCTCCAGTACCTGCCGGTGAAGTTCATCCCTGAGGTCGTGCCGCGCCAGCGGCCCGACAGCGGTGTCTTCTTCCAGGGGATCACCTGTTTTCACGGCACGCATCTGTTCCTCAAAGAGTCGCTCGAACTGCTCTCTCTGAGATTCGACCACGATGAACCGCTTCGCAGCGATGCAGCTCTGCCCGGAATTGGTGAGCCTGCTGGCGACACAAGTCCTCACCGCTGTTTCGAGGTCGGCGTCGTCCAGGATGAGGTACGGGTCGCTGCCGCCCAATTCGAGGACGGTCTTCTTGATCATTCCCCCTGCTTTCCTGGCGACTGCCCGTCCGGCGTCTATACTGCCGGTGAGGGTGACCGCTTTGACCAGAGGGTTCTCGATGATTGCCTCAACCCCTTCGCTGCCGACGAGTAGCGTCCTGAAAATGTTCGCGGGGAAATCCGCTTCGCGGAAGATATCTTCAATGGCCAGGGCGCAAGCCGGCACATTGGAGGCATGTTTCAATACGGCAGTGTTTCCCGCCATAAGGGCGGGCGCAGCGAAGCGGAAGACTTGCCAGAAAGGGAAGTTCCAGGGCATGACGGCAAGTATAACCCCCTGCGGTGGGAAGGCGACGAAGCTCTTACCTGCATCCGTTTCGGCTATTTCAGGCTGCAGGAACCTCTCGGCGTTGTCGGCGTAATAGTCACAGCCCCAGGCACATTTCTCTGCCTCTCCCCTGCCGCCTGTGATCGGCTTGCCCATCTCCTGGGCCATCAGCCTCGCGTAATCCTCTGACTTGTCCCTGAGAATCTGCGCGGCCTTCTTCATCAACTTCGCCCGATCAGCAAAGCCCGTTCTTCGCCAGCCGAGGAAGGCCTGGTGTGATTGCTCTATGATGTCCCTGATCTCTTCTGGCGGCATCTCTGCATATTCTTTGATCGTATCGCCGGTTGTGGGGTTCACTGCCTTAATGGTCATGATTGTTCTCTCAACACCCACTTGCTATGTCCTTGCTCATCCTGAAGAACTCGAAATCCTTATCTCTAATTTTGAGAACTGGCGATTTCAACTCTATGGTGTATCCAAGCCTCTTATACAAATCGATAGCCTTTTCATTATCGATTTCTACATCCAATACCAGTCTTTTGCTCCCGGCTGCCTGGGCTTCATCCCCAATCCTTTGGAGAAGCTTTGTCCCAAGTCCCAGACTTCTGAACTTGGGGTATACTGCAATGTAGGCCAGATAGGAATCCCCCTGTGTGATTTGCACCATGATTTGGCTTGATCTATACATATAGATGATTTGCGTAAGAAAACTGAATTTCAAATACCTCATGATGAACAATGCGGTGCGGAGTTGTTCCCTTTTCATCTGATCACAGGTGAATGCCGAGGCCATTCCTGCCGTTTCGCCATTAACTTCAATAAAATGAGAGTGTTCGTAACTGAATGTGTTCCTTACGTGCTGGAATGATCTCCGCACCACATTTCTTACGTTGGGCTCCGATCCGAAAAGGGCGGGGAGCAGCTCCGGGCCGGTAGATAGGACAAGTTCGGGGAAATCGCAGGCATCTTCGGGACTGCCTTTTCTCAGCGTGAAGTTTTCCATTGAGCTTGCCTCCTTGACAGATACGCGTGGCAGTGCTGCTCAAGGCTGTAAGATAGTAGCATACCCTACAATGGCTGCCAACCCTGTCGGGGTTCTGTTGCCGCTTCCCCTTGTATCTTAATCAGAGGTTGTTAGTGTGGATAGCATAGTAGGGTGGGTGGAATGAAATGGAACCCACCACCCTATTATCGCTAGGGCGAACGGCTTAGAGTAGGGGCACGGTGCACCGTGCCCCTACGAATGACATACAGAGACTGGGGCAGATTGATCTGAGCTCAACAGTGCAGGGTGAACCTAGCTTATCACTTCCGACTGGCGCAGTGCGTGAATACGCGCCTCGTCGTAGCCGAGTGCGCGCAGAATCTCATCGGTGTGCTGTCCGAAGCGCGTGGCCCAGTTCCTGACCTGGAACGGCGAGTCCGACAGCTTGAGCATAGAGCCCACCTGTTTCACACTTCCCAGGGTGGGGTGGGGCATTTCCCTGATCATGCCCCGGGCGATCAACTGGGGATCATTGGCTATTTCGTCAAGGGAGTAGACAGGGGCCACACAGGTATCCTTCGACCGCAGGATTTCGACCCACTCATCGCGTGTTTTGGTCAAGAAAGCCTGTTTGAAATACTCGAAGATTTCATCCCTCTTCTCGCCTTCTGCGAACTGGTGCTCGGCGAAATCCTCACGGCCGAGGAGTTGACATAGGTTGCGGTAGAACCACGCTTCAAAGGCAGCGATGCTGAGGTGCTTCCCGTCCTTCGTTTCGTATACATTGTACCAGGGGTAGTGACCGGTAAATATCGTGTCGCCCCTTCTGTTTTCCAGCCCGTAGAGCAGAAAAGGGTTTAGCCACAGATACAGCATCTCCACGATTCCGTCTGTCAAAGAGATGTCCACAAACTGTCCCTTGCCGGTCTTCTCTCGGGCCATTAATGCCGCTAGAATCCCGATTGCGGCACCCATTCCACCGGCAGCGAAGTCAGCTATCAGCGTGCCCGGTGGCACAGGCCCGCTGTCTGCGGTGCCTGTCATGCCCAGGAGACCTCCGATAGATATGTAGTTGATGTCATGCCCGACGACGTCCCGGTAGGGGCCGTCCTGCCCGTAACCTGACAGCGAGGCATACACAAGTCGCGGATTGATCCTCTTGATGGTGTCGTAGTCAACCCCCAGGCGCTGCATGACACCGGGCCGGTAACCCTCCATCACGACGTCAGCAGTGCTTGCCAGCTCATAGAAGATGTTGCGCCCGTCCTCAGATTTCAGATTGAGGCCCATGGTCTTGCAGTTCCGCAATCCGGGGAAATCGGGTGAGTCCGCGGGAAAGGCAAACCTGATAAGGCCCCCACGACGATCCGGATCAGGTTCGTGAATCTTCACGATCTCAGCGCCGAGGTCGCCGAGAAGGGTGGCGCAGAATGGCCCAGGGCCTATCCAGGCCATATCCAGTATCCTTATCCCTTGCAAAGCCAGTTGCATACGATGCCCCCTGATCTCAGATGATGTTCTTCACGCGGCTTGTTGGCTTTCTTGCGGCTAGGAGAGTGTCCGAAAACTCAGCACAGCAGGGTAGCATAGAGCGGATGCTCCCACCTCCCCATAGCTCCTCGGGCGGGCGGCTAGGTAAAGGCTCTTATTCCCAGAGCATCCCTTCCCACGATCAGTTTCTGCATCTGCGTGGTCCCGTCAGGAATAGTCAAGGTTCTCGCATCCCTGAAATATCGCTCTACCGGGTACTCATCGGAGAGTCCCATAGCCCCATGAATCTGTATGGCCTTGGAAGTTGTCCTCACTGCCGCCTCGGTGGTGTAGGCCTTTGCCAGTGACGACTGCCAGCGGCACTTCTCGCCCTTGTCAAGGAGGTCCAGGGCACGGAAACTGAGAAGACGCCCTGCCTCTGTCTCCGCGATCATGTCGACTAGCATCTCCTGTATCATCTGGAAGCTGCCGATAGGGCGGCCAAACTGTGTCCTGTCTTGTGCGTACTTGATCGAAGCATCTATGGCAGCCTGGGCAATTCCTGTAGATGTCGCTCCCACCATCGCTCGTGACACATCGAAGAAGGCCATTGTCCTCTGGTAGCCGGAGCCCGGGTCCAGCAGGTTCTCTTTGGGTACCGGACAGTCGTTGAACGAAAGCTCGGCCGTGGGAAAGGAACGGAGTCCTAGCTTGTGCAGCTCCCTCGTGCAGAAAGGGGACGTTTCCTTCTCAATAAGCAAGAAACACATCGCCAAAGGCCCCTGCGTCTTATCTGTTGTGGCGAGGACAAAGGCCGCATCGGCTATACTGCCGTTGGAAATCCACGTCTTTGTCCCATTGACTATGTATTTGTCTCCATCGAGGATTGCGGTGGTCTCCACGCCGGCAACGTCGGAACCTACGTTGGATTCCGTTATTGCCAGGCAACCTATATAGTCACCGGAGGCGGCCAAAGGCAGTAGTCTCTCTTTTTGCTCCGGAGTGCCCGCTTCGGTCAGGAGCCACCAGAAACCTGCGGCAAGAAAGAGCGTTCCGGCAAGGCTCCCCCAGGCTCTGGCCAGTTCTTCGATGAGAATGCCGTTGGTCTTGTGATCCAAGGCGCCGCCGCCATATTGTTCTGGCAGAAAGCCAACCAGATAGCCGAAGGGCATTAAGCGTTGAAAAAAGCCGACAGCAGCTTCTTTGGTCAACGGCCCCTGCTTCTCGTGCTCGTCGACGACCGGCACTATCTCCTTTTCCAGAAAGTTGCGGACATTGGTCTTCAACATCATTTGCTCTTCAGTGAGAGCGAAGTCCATATCCTCCTCCTTGGGGCCAAACCGGGTAAACGGGCGCTCGCCAGGTAGTCCTCTGCCTCCGCACCTAGTGACCGACTATGCTGACGCTGACGACGTTTAACGGGGGAATACCTCCCATGTTGTGGGTAAGACCGAATTTGGGATCTTTTATTTGCCGGGGCCCGGCCTTTCCCTGAAGCTGCTTGTACATCTCATACATCATCCGCAGCCCTGAAGCACCGATAGGGTGACCAAAGCACTTGAGCCCTCCGTCGGGTTGGCAGGGGATTGTTCCATCCAGGTCGAAGAATCCTGCCTCGATATCCTCTTTGGCTCGTCCTCTGGGCGAGATCCCCAGGTCTTCATATATGGTAAGCTCGGTGATGGAAAAGCAATCATGGACTTCCATCATGCTTATCTCATCCCGAGGGCTCGTGATCCCCGCCTCGCGGTAAGCCCTTTGGGAGGCACGAATAGTGGACTCCACATGAGCATAGTCCCACTCGGTGCACATAATCTCTTCCCCGGAACTTGCGGCAACCTGCAGAGACTTGACATAGACCGGGTCGGGCCTGAGTTTCTTCGCTATTTCGGGACTGGTAACTATAGCGGCTGCTGCGCCATCGCTTACTCCGCAGCAGTCAAACAGACCCAAAGGCCAGGCAATTATCGGGGCATTCATTACCTCATCGATGGTAATCTCGCGGCGAAGATGGGCCTTGGGGTTCATGGTCCCGTTGTGATGACTCTTCACTGATATATGGGCCAGGGCGCGTTTGCCCTCTTGAGGGCTGAGGCCATACTGCGCAAAGTACCTGGTCCCCATCATGGCGAACGCCCCGGGGGGAGTGAAGTTGGGAAATGCGAATCGCAGCGTTGTCCCCTGTTGGGTGTCGTTTTGAGGAAGCCCACCGTAGCCGGTATCCTTGAGCTTCTCCACACCAACTGCCAGACAGATATCATATGCCCCGGCGGCAACGGCATAGCAGGCCCCCCTCAAGGCCTCCGAGCCCGTAGCGCAGAAGTTCTCAACTCTCGTCGCTGGAATGAACGGCAGCTTCAGCGTTACGGCTAGAGGGATAGCGGATTTCCCTAGCGATACCTCCTCATAGCAAGTGCCGGACCAGGCAGCATCGATGTCTTTCTTCTCAATACCGGCATCCTCAATAGCTTCGATAAATGCCTCGACGATTAGGCTCTGAGCGCTCATGTCCCAACGCTCTCCAAACTTGGTGCATCCCATTCCTACAATGGCGACCCTGTCCTTTATCCCTTCAGCCATAACTCCTCCCTTTTGAACAAGCTTCTATGCTCGAATCGGTGTTGCTTTCCAGAAGTAGGCGTGGATACCACGCGACACATCGTGGTATTTCCTGCGGAAGCTCATCTCCACTGGCATGCCTACCTCAAGCGACTCAAGCTCGCAGTCGTTTAGATCGAATAGCCATCTCCCGCCCCCCTCGAAGTCCACCATTCCGTAAACCGCGGGCGGGCTGGGGCTGAATGCCAGAACATCCCCGGTATAGGTGAACAAGCGCCCTTTCTTGTCGGAGAAGCGATAGCTATCCATCTCATGGATAGCCCCACATTTAGGGTTGGCACATATCTCTTGGGGTGGGTATTGAGGGGTGCCGCAGCGCCTGCACTTCGATCCGCAAAGGCCCAAGATCATCTTGCGTTCCCTCCACAGTGTTGAGAGCTGGGTGCTGGCGACTTCTTCACCGCGACCACCGGTATCTATGTCAAGTATCTCGCGGAAAGTGGTGTATTTCTCATAGCTGCCCAGGTCTTTCTTCGATGCGAGGTGCCCCTTGATTCCCCTTCTCTCCCTCGCCTTCTCTATTTCATCGGTTACCTGGAGGAATAGGGCATCGCTTCCATTCCCATAGCTCGCAACCAGTATCTTGTCCCCGGGCTTGGCATCTTCGAGTGCAGCTACCAGAATCATAAGCGTGGAAGCGGTGCCCGTGTGACCTATCGCGGTGAACATATGATCCTGTATTTGAGCGGGTTCAAACCCCAGCTTCTTGCCTATGCCTGCGTGAGCTCGGACATAAAGGCAAGGGTAGACCACCTTGGCGAAGTCGCCGGGCGTAAGGTTGTATTCTCGCAATAGCCCAGAGATAGCCTCGGAGATGAACTTACCGTAGCCCTCATCTCTGATCCATCTGTCCTCCCAGGTGCGGTTGTATTTATCTTCCGCCGCTCTCCAGTTGTCCACGAAGTCATAGGATACGGAGTATGTGCCCTCAACGCTGGCGATCACCCCATTATTCCCCAGCAGGAATGCTGCGGCCCCATCCCCGTAGATCTCCTCTTGGAAGCCGCCGGGTTTCCCCAGGCGGCAGTCGGAGGCGCAGACTATGACGTTCTTCGCTGACCCTGATGTCACTGCGTCGTAGGCGGAGATTAGCGCACCGGTACCGGCTTTGATGGAGGTGGTGAAGTCGGACGTCCGAATTTCGGGTCGCAGGTCGAGAGCCGTGGCAATGATCCCTGCGTTCTGTCGCTCCTTGTAGGGCGTGGTGGTGGTGGCGAAGAACAGCCCGTCGATCGCCTCCCGTTCGACCCCGTTCAGGCAGTCTATGGCTGAGGCCACCGCCATGGTAATGCTGTCTTCATCATAGTTTGCCACAGACTTTTCTCCGGGGAGGAGAGATGCCGGATTCAACCACCCCAACGCTTGATAGATGGTCATGCGGTTTATCCGGTATATCGGGATGTAAGCGCCGTATGAAGTAATTCCTGCCATGACGTTCCAACCTCTTCGTTTATTTGTCGGATGAGCCGACTGTACCATCATGAAGTTTGAGAGTCAATCGTATTGGTATGATAGTTCCCTTATCCGCCCTTGATGTGCCACGCTGGGCCTGTCCTGAGTCTGTCCTGAGCCTGCCGAAGGATAACGCGTTCCCCCTCCATCTAACTCCCTCCCACCAGGGGAGGGAGGATCGGTAAATCCTTCTCGCTCGACGAGAGAGAGGATTCTTGAATCCCTCTCCCTTGATGGGAGAGGGTAGGGTGAGGGTGGAACCTCATTCCAAAACTGCCCTTATATTTTCCAGAACACCTTCGATGTTCGTTACCACATCGTTATTCCAAAACCTCAATACTTGGAAGCCTTCTGCTTCCAGCCACTTTGTTCTCTTGTCGTCCTTTGCCATCCCATCCTTTTCGTTGTGTTGGCCACCATCAACTTCGACTACAAGCTTTCTCTCAAAACTTACGAAATCAACAATGTATGGACCTATAGGTTGTTGTCTGCGGAACTTAATGCCTTCCGGTTGCTTGTTTTTCAACTTCGTCCATAGGGCCCTTTCAGCATCAGTTTGCTTCTGACGCAACATCCGAGCAGATGCCGTTGGGTTCTGATTTTCCATCATTCCTATTCAGGAAATCCCCCTCCCTCTAACTCCCTCCCACCAGGGGAGGGAGAATCAATGACTCCTCTCCCTTGATGGGAGAGGTTAGAGCTTGCCCTGAGCTTGTCGAAGGGTGAGGGTGACTGCAACGAAATCCTCCTCTAGTATCTGACTGGCTTGCCGTACTTCTCTCTCAGGACAGTCTTCAACACCTTCCCCGCCGGATTGCGGGGCAGGGCATCTATGAAGTCCGCTGATTTGGGCTTCTTGTAGCTGGCCAGATGCTGTTTGCAATACTCCACGACCTCCTCCTCGGTTATCGTCTCCCCTTGCTTGCAAACGACCACGGCCTTAACGGATTCGCCCCACTCCTCATCGTGAACCCCGATAACAGCACACTCCAGTATCTTGGGATGCTTATAGAGGACCTCCTCGATCTCAGCGGGGTAGATATTCTCCGCCCCACTGATGATCATGTCCTTCTTGCGATCCACTACATAGATATATCCTTCTTCGTCCTGCCTGACCAGGTCACCGGAGTGAAACCACCCGTTCCGCATGGCTTCCGCGGTGGCCTTGGGGTCCTTGTAGTATTCTTTCATTATGGTCGGGCCCCGATAGATTGCTTCACCGACCTCTCCTATGGGGACATCGTTGTCGTTGTCATCAACCACTCGTATCTCGATGAAGGGGAGGGCTCTACCCACCGACATTTCTCGCCCCTCGGACTCGCTTTGCAAAAGACACGAAACCAGTGGGCTCATTTCGGTCTGGCCGAACAGGTCGAAGATCTTGACATTGGGGAAGTGCTGTTTGATTTGCTTCCTGGTCTCCGTAGGCAGAATCGCCGCTCCTGAGGCCCAAAGCTGGAGCGAGCTGGTGTCGTATTTCGCCAGATCAGGCAACTGTAGGAGGAAGAAGGTCATGGCGGGTACCAGGAGGATTGCGTTGATCCTCTCCTTTTCGATGGTCTCCATGATGTAGGCTGGATTGAAAACCTCGACGGGCAGCACAACTGTGCCACCCAAGTAAAATATAAACTGGCAGAAGCCGAAAGACGCCAGGTGGAATATCGGGGGGGCGCCAAAGGCCCTGTAATTCCATATGCCAGACAGATCAGGTTCGGAAAGCACAACGGAAGATGTGATCATCCACATCACCATTTCATTCTTGTGCGTTAGTACGGCACCCTTGGGCCTGCCGGTGGTGCCGGCGGTGTACATGATGAACAGCGGATCATCTTCATCGACCAGAATCAGCGGTTCATCGTCGGGGTACTTGGCAATCCAGGATTCGTAGTGCAGCATACCATCCACTGGCTTGTCGGTGATTGAAATATAGTTCTTGACTTGAGGAAGGTCTTTCTGGATGCCCCTGACGGTTTCCACAAAGGCCTCCCCCATGATGAAGGCCTCCGCATCGGAGTGGTTTACGATGTATGTGAGCTCTTCGGGATGGAGGCGGAAATTGAGGGGCGCTGCCACCGCTCCTATCTTCCCTACGGCAAAGTAGGTCTCCATGAACTGGTTGCAGTTGAAGGACAGAATAGCAACCTTACCCCCCTTCTTGATGCCGAGATCCAGGAAAGCGTGGGCCAGTTGATTGACGCGAGCGTTGAACTGCTTGTACGTTAGACGGGTCTCCCCGTATATCAGGGCTTCCTTGTCGGGGAACTTGCGAGCGTTACGGGCAAGGCATTCTCCCAGGAGGAGTCTCCTCCCCAGGGCTTCCTCAATCGCCTGTTTGTCCTTCATGGTCAACCTCCTTTTCAATTCTCAGCCTGGGAATTGATTACCACGGATGCCAGCGATCTCGAACGTCATCGTCTTACCTGACTTACGGCGATTTGTCAAGCAGATCTTTGATGCCCCGAAATAGCGACCAGAACACCAGTCAGTTGCTACATCTCAGTCTAAGGGTGGTGGGAGCGCGGGGTGTAGGGGCGTTCCATGGAACGCCCTAA
>QIGA01000125.1 GCA_003229915.1 Chloroflexota bacterium | reverse complement strand
TGCCTTGAGGAAAGCGTGGCTGGAGAGCAACGCGGATGCAGTAGCCTACATGGATGTCGATCTCTCGACCAAGTTAGATGCCTTCCCAGTGTTGATCCGCGCTCTCGACGAAGGATATGACATCGCTGTAGGTTCGCGACTGATGGCAGGATCCAGGGTCAAACGCAGCCTGAAGCGTGAGATCACCTCGCGCGGCTACAACTTACTGATTAAATTGATGTTCTGCTCCGGTTTCACTGATGCCCAGTGCGGCTTCAAGGCGGTTAGACGCGAGGTAGCGCAGGAGCTTGTACCGTTAATTAAAGATCAGGCTTGGTTTTTTGACACCGAGCTGCTGCTCCTCGCGGAGATGAAAGGCTATCGCCTCAAAGATGTGCCTGTGGAATGGGTTGAGGATGAAGATACCAGGGTTAACATTGTTGATACCGTCTGGGAGGATATAAAGGGACTGCTACGGGTGCGCTTTCGATCTTCACTATAGCCGCTTTCCTCACAGAACTTGGAACACATGGTTTCTCCGTTTCTAGGTGGCCTTTTAGCTTGGGTTGACACCTTAGCGCGTTGTTGCTGATTATGCACTGTCTCATTGTGTTGCAATTCATTCGCCTTTTGATATAAAGTAGATTGGCGTGTCACAGCCAGGAATAGTTTCTATGTTCAAAAAGGAGGAGAAGTGGAGGTAAAGGTTATCTCTGGTGATATAACTAAGGTCAAGGTTGATGCTGCTATTGTCAATCTCTTCGAGGGGGTAGAGCATCCCGGCGGTGCTACCAGGGCTGTTGACCAAGCGCTGGGCGGGACTATAAGTCGGCTTATTGGCGAGGGGGAAATCAAGGGTAAGCTCAGTGAGGTTACCCTTATCCATACGATGGGTAAAATGGAGCCGGAGCGCGTAGTGGTAGCGGGCTTGGGTAAGCAAGATAAGCTTACCTATGACTCAATCCGCGGGGTGATGGCAGCAACATGCCGTTTTTTGAGAAAGGTGGGCGCTAAACGAGTGGCGACTGTCGTCCACGGCGCAGGCGCAGGCGGCCTGGATGTGGAGAAAGCGGTGCAGGCTCTTACAGAGGGAACTATCCTCGGCCTCTATACTTTCCGCAAACACGTCACCAAAGAACCTGAGCACGGAGAAATCGAGGAGCTGCTCATTGTGGAGTGGGATGAGAGCAAGGTGCCCTCGTTGGAGAGCAGTGTTAGACGCGGCAGGGTGCTCGCGGAATCCACCAATTTCGCCAGAGATATGATCAATGAGCCAGCTAACTACATGACTCCCTCTGATATGGCGGAAGTGGCACGGGAAGTGGCTGCTGATGGGGGTCTGGAGTTCAATGTTCTTGAGCGAGAGGAGATGGGGAAACTGGAGATGGGGGCGCTGTTGGGCGTTGCCCAGGGCAGTAAACAGCCTCCCAAGTTGATCGTTATGGGCTATCGCGGAGGCGATCCTGAGGCTAGCCCGCTGGGTCTGATCGGCAAAGGGTTAACATTCGATTCGGGTGGCATCTCGATCAAGCCATCGGAGGGTATGGACGAAATGAAGGGAGATATGGCTGGTGGTGCCGCTGTCATCGCTGCTATGAGGGCCATCGCTGAACTCAGACCCAGGATCAACGTGACTGGTATTGTGCCGGCGACTGAAAACCTTTCTGGAGGCGCCGCGCTCAAGCCGGGAGACGTCCTCAAGGCGATGAATGGGAAGACAATAGAGGTGGTGAACACTGATGCCGAGGGACGGTTGATTCTCGCCGATGCCATATGCTATGCGAGGAAACTCGGGCTTGCCCCATTGATCGATGTTGCTACACTGACTGGTGCTTGCCGTATAGCCCTGGGCGATATCTGTACCGGGGCTCTGGGCAATGATCAAGAGCTCGTGGACAGGGTGATTAAATCAGGGGAACAGGTGGGAGAGAAAATCTGGCAGCTCCCAATGTATGAGGAGTATAAAGAGCAGAACAAGAGTGAAGTTGCCGACATCAAGAATACGGGGGGAAGGTACGGGGGGACCATCACTGCTGCCCAGTTCCTAGCTGAGTTCAGTGAAGGTACGCCGTGGGTTCATTTGGACATCGCTGGCCCCTCGTTCATCAATAAGGAGCAATCTTACTTAATCAAAGGGGCAACGGGGGTTGCGGTCAGAACGCTGGTCAACGTTGCTTTAGTTCTTGCTGGGGAACAACCAGAATAGAAGTCAGTGCAGGCTTTATCTAGCGCCCCGCGAAACTTGGTACCGTGTAAAGGTATCCAAAGATGGAAGGGCAAGCCCTATTAGGAGGGTGTCCGAAAGTTTAGCAAATCAGGGGTAGTCTAGAGCATTTGCTCTAGGTACAGTTGGAGCAGATGCTCCAATCTACCCGTAATTCTCAGATAGGCTCCTAGCATTCTCGTAGCTGATTTGCATGTCATGCTCAAGGATTTCTTGCGTTGCGCTACTACCCTTGGAGACTCTCAAATTGACAGTCGAGAACGGGATACAGTATAATAGCGCACGAGCAAGGTGATAAGAAATGCCCAAGAGAACCTATCAACCGAAGAAGATTCCTAGAAAACGCAAACATGGTTTTCGCGCTCGCATGGCGACCCGTGGGGGGCGGCTGGTTTTGAAGCGGAGACGGCTGAAAGGCCGTCATCGGCTTGCGGTATAGGATTGCTGCGGCGGCGGCATGGGTAAAGGGGAGAGGCTCCGGAAAGACTCACAGTTCGCCAATGTTCGCACACAGGGGAGAGCGTGGGCGTGTGAGTTTGTTGTTCTAAAGGCGGTTCCCAACGGTCTTGGGTGGAACCGGTATGGCTTTGTGACCAGCAAGCGCCTGGGGAATGCGGTGGTGCGCAACAGGCTGAAGAGACTGTTTCGCGAGATAGTGAGATCGATTCCGACCGAGTCGGGTTGGGATATGGTGTATATTGCCCGGAACGGGGCAAAAACAGCGAATTATCAACAGCTAGGGGCAGCGGTGACGAGGTTGCTGCGAAGGGCTCAGATTTTGGCAGATGTGAGCGAAGCTAAGCGAGTGGGTAGGATACAGGAGTGAAGAGATTCGCGTTAAGCCTTATAAGGTTCTATCAAGTGGCAATATCCCCAAACACACCTACTTCATGTCGTTTCGTGCCCTCCTGTTCCCAATATGGCTACGAAGCAGTTGAAAAGCATGGTGTGGTAAAGGGTTCTTGGCTAACCGCAAGGCGTATCTGCCGCTGTCACCCTCTCGGCAAAGGTGGTATTGACCCCGTGCCCTGACCGCTTTGTCTGCCTGATTAGACCCTGCTCAGCTGTTAGAGGTATTTGAATGTTTGACATCAAATTAACTCGATCTAAGAAAGCTATTATCATTGCTGTAGTCCTTGCCGCTTTGGTTCTTTCAGGCTGCATTGGCCCCAGGGGTTGGCCAGGAATCGTCGCTGATGGGGACGCTCTCTTTGCTGGTACCATGGATGGCAGGGTTCTCGCTTTGAACCCGGACAGCGGCAGCAGGCTCTGGGAATGGAAACCGAAAAAGGATGATAAAGCCGGTGGTTTCTTGGCTTGTGGCGGGGGCGGACAATTCAGGGCGGGAATGTTCTACGGCCCTCCGGTGGTGGCGAATGGGGTTGTCTATATGGGGGCCTATGATGGAAAGGTCTACGCTATTGATACAGCCAGTGGGTTCGAAGAATGGAATTATGACGCTGGTAGCTCTATCGTTGGCGGTGTGGCTGTTGCCGACGGCACTCTCTTCGTCGGCACCTCTGGTGGAGAACTCCACGCTATCGATATTAATACTGGGCAATCCAAGCAGGGCTTTCTTCCGTTCCAGACGGGAGATAAGATCTGGTCAACGCCTGTAGTTCGAGATGGAACCGTCTATTTCGGCTCTTTGGATCAGAAGTTGTACGCTATCGATGCCGAAACGGGAGCGCTCAAATGGAATGAGCCTTTCGAAGCCGGTGGGGGCATTGCCTCATCACCACTGATTGTTGGGAGCATGGTCTATTTTGGTGCTTTTGATAACAAGTTCTACGCTGTCGATGCTGATACTGGCGGCGAAAAATGGGTCTTTGAAGAGGCGGGAAACTGGTTCTGGGCGGAAGCTCTTTACGATAACGGCATTATTTATGCAGGTTCCCTGGATCGCAATGTTTACGCTATTGATGCTGGGAGTGGAGCGTTGGCATGGTCCAATCCCTTCGATGCTGGAAGTCAAATCAAGTCGTCTCCGGTTATCTCAGGTGATGTACTAGTAGTGGCTGCCGAGGAAGGTAAGGTCTATGGTCTGGATTTGGAGAGCGGCGAAGAGAGGTGGGATTTCGATCTTGAGACCAAGGTGCTTGCTTCTCTTTTCGTCTCTGGTGGTAAAGTATACGTAAATGCTCAGGACAACAGGCTCTATACTTTCGATGGCGCAACAGGTCAGCAGGATTGGAGCGTTACACTGAGTGAGTGAGATAGAGAGAAGCCATGTCTGAAGCTATGCCACAAGCTGGGAGCGGAGTTGGGAGAAATTATCGGAATATCTTTCTCTTGCTTCTGGTAGTGTTGATTTTCCTCTTTGTCTCCGGGGTTGTTTCCCCGGTAGGCCTGTTTGACGCAGTGCTCCTGCAGCCGATGCTGAACTTTCTGGTCTTGCTATCGGGGTATCTTTTCAACAGCTTCGGACTGGCCATTGTCGTGCTGACCATAATCGTCCGCTTGGCAACAATGCCACTTACCTTGAAACAGCTCCATTCCACTAGGGCAATGCAGTCGATACAACCCAAGATGAAGGAGCTGCAAAAGAAGTATGCCAAGGACAAGCAGAAGCTTGGTCAGGAAACGATGAAGCTCTATAAAGAAGAGGGAGTTAATCCCATTGGCTGCGCTTTCCCCATGTTAGTTCAGTTCCCCATCTGGATAGGCCTTTACCAGGCGGTTATTCAAGGTATGGGCTATGCCCCTGAAAACCTTGTTGGCCTGTCGAGACAGCTCTATTCTTGGTCGGTGATCCAGGGGCAAGTGCCGCTGAATAACCGCTTCCTCTGGCTCGATCTGGGTAGCGGAGATGTCTTTATGGCCGTTCTGGTAGCGGCGAGTATGTGGATGCTGCAGAAGATGTCCCAACAGCCGTCCGCTGACCCTTCGCAGCAGCAGATGAGTCGCATGATGGTATGGTTAATGCCGCTGCTGTTTGGCTTTTTCGCCTTATCTTTTCCTAGTGGCCTCTCTCTGTACTGGGTGCTCACCAATCTCATAAGCATGGTGATACAATACCGCGTGACTGGCTGGGGGACTCTGACGGTTCCTTCTCTGGGCTCCATAAAGGGAGGATTCCGACAGCCACCTGGCACGTCTGTAAGTACCAGAGCAGGTTCAGGAAAGGGCGAGAGCGGTGAATATGCTGCTGCAGAAAACGCTGATAGTGAGAGCACGGGGGCCGTTCGTGATGATGAAGACTCTCGTCGAAAGAAGGTTAGTCATGGAAAGCATCGAGATAAGCGCAAAGTCCGAAGAAGAAGCCGTTGATATCGCTTTAGCGGAACTGGGACTGAGCAGGTCTGAGGTCGAGGTGGTCGTTGTCAAGAGAGGAAGAGGTGGTCTCTTTGGGCTAGGCTCTGAGGAGGTCAGGGTTAGGGTGACGCCGCTGGGGCTATTGTCCAACGAAGGTGTCGATGTTGGAGGTATGGCCAAGGAAGTCTTGGAGAATCTTCTATCGCTGCTAGGAATACCCGCGAGCGTCAATCTTGGGGCAAGAGAAAGTGGTGAGCAAGCTGCGATCCCATTCGATATTGTAGGCGAGGACCTGGGCATCCTCATTGGAAGGCGCGGTGAAACCCTTTCATCGCTGCAATATCTGGTAAATCTTATTGTCAGCAGACATTTCAAGGCACGTGCCGGAGTGGTAGTTGATGTTGAGGGGTATCGGCAACGGCGTTACGAATCGCTGCAATTTCTGGCTCGACGTCTGGCAGACCAGGTTAGATCCACTGGTAGATCGGTTACGTTGGAGCCGATGCCTGCCGGCGAACGCAGGGTTATTCACTTGGAACTGCGAGACAGCCCTTACGTGACTACCCAAAGCATAGGGCAAGGCGATAGTCGCAAGATAGCTATCCTCTCTAAGGGTAATAGCGAGGCGTAAGCCGTTCCAGTCCCGTTGCCACGTATCCTACCAATGGGATATTTCGAGGAGATGGCGTCCGGAAACTCGGCAAAACAGGGGTAGACTAGAGCGTCTGCTCCAGCCCATCCATAACTCTCATACATGCTCCTAGTGGTCCCACGTCGGAGGACATCACCGCAGAAGCACAACATGTATATTACTAGAGAGACAGGAGGTATCGATGGAGTTTAGCAACATAATCTACGAGAAGAAAGAGGGACTGGCCAAGATAACTCTCAATCGTCCCGATGTGCTCAATGCTCTGGATGTGAAGGCGCTCGAGGAATTAGCTGCGGTTGTTGACGACATCGAGAATGATATTTCGGTAAGGGTTGCCGTAATCACAGCTACCGGCAGAGCGTTCTGCACTGGCGCTGATCTTACTGGTATTGCCTCTATTCCGCCTGATAAGCCTAGGGACTACTTCCTCAGGCTGTGGAACAAGGTATTCAGTGCTATCGAGAATGTGAGTGTGCCGGTGATTGCGGCAATAAATGGCATGGCCTATGCGGGTGGTCTGGAGCTGGTCATGGTTTGTGACTTGGCTATCGCTTCGGAGGAGGCTAAGCTTTCCGACCAGCACGCTAACCGTGGCCTCGTGCCCGGTGGTGGCGCCACCCAGAGACTACCACGGCTCATTGGCGTCAGGAAAGCCAAAGAGCTTCTTTATACCGGTGATAGGATATCGCCAGCCGAGGCGGAAAGACTCGGGCTGATAAACAAGGTTGTTCCTGCTGGTAAGTTGCAGGAGGCGACCAACGAGATGGTAGCAAAGCTGTTGGCGAAGAGCCCAATGGCTCTGAAGGCTGTTAAGAAACTGGTTAATCGTGGAATGGAAAGCAGTCTGGACTCCGGATTGGAGATGGAAATGCTTGCCATGACCGCACATGGCACGACCGAAGACTTTCAGGAGGGGATAAAATCATTCCTGGAGGGTCGATCGCCGGAGTTCCCGGGGAGATAGTGTTTGCTTTAGGCGTTGACAACTCAGTGGCAATATGTTAGTTTCCATTTGAAAAAGGCAGTGACGGAGACGAGTAGGCGGGTGAACCACACAGCGAGTCTGGTATGGTGGGAGCAGATGTGACTAACCCGGGTGAAAATCCCTCCCGAGTCGTCAACCGAAAAGGGTTTCCTAAGTAGGCTTGGCCGGTTTCGTCAGCCGTTATTCCAGACGGGGCATGATTATGTGCCTTGATGAGAGCCCCGATAAGTCGGGGAAGTAGGGTGGTACCGCGGGAATCAAGTCCCGTCCCTTCGAGGGCGGGACTCTTTGTTTTGGCAGGAGGATTCTATGTTTAAGCAGGTGACTAGCAGAGTCGATTTTCCTGTGCTTGAGCAGAGTGTACTCAGCTTTTGGCAAGAGAGACGCATCTTCGAGCGTAGCGTGGAGCTGCGCGAGGGTGGGCCTCAGTATGTTCTCTACGATGGGCCTCCAACAGCGAATGCCAGCCCGGGGATCCACCATGTGCTGGCGAGGGTTTTCAAGGATCTGTTTCCCCGCTACAAGACGATGAAGGGTTACCACGCGCCGCGAAGGGCGGGTTGGGATACCCACGGCCTACCTGTGGAGCTTGAGGTGGAGAACGAGCTTGGGCTGAAAAGCAAGCCTGATATCGAGGCCTTCGGCGTCGCTGAATTCAACAGGCTTTGTCGCCGGAACGTGCTCAGGTATGTCAAGGAGTGGGAGGAGCTCACGGATCGCATCGGCTTCTGGATAGATATGAAACATCCGTATGTTACCTTCGACAACAGCTACATCGAGACCTGCTGGTGGATAATAAAACAACTTTGGGAAAAGGGACTTGTCTACCAGGGCTACAAGGTTACGCCGCACTGTCCCCGCTGCGGCACCTCGCTCTCCTCTCACGAGGTTGCTCTGGGGTATAAGGAGACGGAAGACCCATCGGTTTACATAAAGTTCAAGGTCGATCCTACTGAGGCAGGTGTGGACGACCTGTTTGGTGACTGGCAGCGATTCTTGGCAAAGCCTGTTTACCTCTTGGCGTGGACAACTACGCCGTGGACTCTCCCAGGGAATACAGCGTTGGCGGTTGCGCCCGATGCTGAGTATGTTCTGCTGAAGGGCGCTGATGAGTACTTAATCGTGGCCTCAGCCCGAATGAAATGGCTGGGCCTTGACAACTACGAGGTAGAACAAAGAATGATGGGATCTGAGCTTGCCGGGGGAAACTTGAGATATAAGCCCCTCTTCGATCCCCACAAATATGGAATCGAGCGGAGGCGGTTTCAACTGTACTACAATCGTGCTGGAGGAGGATTTCGGGGAGCAATTGAACCTCAGAAGGAGTATTCAGAGCTTAGCTACCCGGTCATCCCAGCAGACTTTGTGTCCATGGAGGAGGGCACCGGTGTTGTGCATATCGCTCCCGCTTTCGGCGAAGTAGATTTCGAGGCAGGCGAGGATGATAGCCTCGACTTCGTGCGAGATTATGTCGATCCACAGGGGGTGATACAGGGCACCTATCTTTTCGCTGGACTGTTTGTCAAGGATGCCGATCCCCTGATCCTCGAAGACCTGAAATCACGTGGGCTTCTCTATCGCAGCGAGACCATCCGCCATACTTATCCCTTCTGCTGGCGCTGCAATACTCCTCTGCTTTATTATGCCAAGCCCTCGTGGTACATCAGGACTACCGCCAAAAAGGACAGGCTTATCTCAGGAAACGCGGAGATCAACTGGTATCCAGAGCACATCAAATACGGGCGCTTCGGCGACTGGCTGGATAACAACGTGGACTGGGCTTTCTCGCGGGAGCGCTACTGGGGCACGCCGCTACCTATCTGGAGGTGTGCAGACTGTGGCCACGATGATTGCATTGGAGGCGTTGAAGAACTCAGAAGCAAACCAGGCATCAGAGGCGTAGATGGGCTCTCTGACTTGCATCGTCCCTATATAGACGATGTGACTTACGGTTGTCCCCAATGCAGCAAGGATATGCGCCGTGTGCCCGAGGTTATTGACTGCTGGTTCGACTCCGGAGCCATGCCATTTGCCCAATGGCACTATCCCTTTGAGAACCAGACTGTTTTTGAGGAACGTTTCCCTGCTGACTATATCTGTGAGGCTGTGGATCAAACACGGGGTTGGTTCTATAGTCTGCATGCCATCTCTACCCTTCTCAAGGGGCAGCCCTGTTTCAAGAACGTGATCTGTCTTGGCCACATCCTCGACAGCGCTGGCGAGAAAATGAGCAAGTCCAAGGGCAACGTTGTCACGCCTGGGGAGGTACTGGATGCCACCGGTGCTGACGCCCTGCGCTGGTATCTCTACACTTCCTCCCCACCGGGCAATGTGCGCCGTTTTTCCCAACAACTGGTCGAGGAGGTTGTGCGCAAGTTCTTGCTGACCCTGTGGAATACCTACTCGTTTTTTGTGACCTATGCTAACATCGACAAGTTCGATCCTCGTACTGCTGTCGAGCTGGATAGTCTTCCTGAGCTGGACCGCTGGATTCTTTCGGAACTGAACCATCTTATTGATGGGGTAACGCGGTCACTCGATGAATATGATCCCACGGGGTCGGGACGCAAGATTGAGGATTTCGTACAAGACCTCTCCAACTGGTATGTGAGAAGGAGCCGGAGGCGGTTCTGGAAGAGCGAGAATGATGCTGACAAGCAAGCGGCATACACTACCCTATACCAGTGTTTAGCGACCTTAGCCAAGCTACTTGCCCCGTTCACCCCATTTATTGCTGAGGAGCTCTATCA
Source organism: Chloroflexota bacterium (assembly GCA_003229915.1). GTDB lineage: Bacteria > Chloroflexota > Dehalococcoidia > SZUA-161 > SZUA-161 > SZUA-161. Next base: position 915 of record QIGA01000125.1, on the reverse strand, counting down.
AAACCTGGTCAGGTCCTTTGACGAAGGCGCTCCGGAGAGCGTTCATCTGGCCGACTATCCACAGGCTGACCTGAGCCAGGTGGATGAGGAGCTTTCTGCTGATACTCGACTGGCGATGACGGTGTCGAGCATGGGGCGATCCGCCCGGGCCAAAGCTAACTTGAAGGTGCGCCAGCCTATTGCGAAAGTGCTGGTCAGGGTAAGGTCGGAGAGAGAAGAAGCCGGCCTAAATCGAATGGCGGCTCAAGTGCTGGAGGAGCTTAACGTCAAGGAACTGCACGTTGTTGAGAAGCTGCCAGCGGATGAATCTCCAGATTGGCCTGTGGTCGAGGATGGTGGTCTGGCGGTGATGATAGATAGCGACATTACACCGCAGCTTGCTGACGAAGGCCTGGAGCGGGAGCTAGTACACCGCATCCAGACGATGCGCAAGCAAGCGGGCTTTGATATCGCAGATTACATCGAGACCTATTATCAGGGCGGAGATTCTATCCAGCGAGTGATGAAGGTATCTGCTTCCTATATCAAGCAGGAGACATTATCCCGGATACTGACCGAGGGAAGCTCTCCAGAGGGGGCCTTCGTCAAAAACTACGTTCTTGATGGCAATGAGGTAGTGTTGGCGGTGAAGAAGATATGATCTGTTAAGTTCCTTCCGGTCTCTCGGCTAAGGTGATCCAGACGTCCTGCAGTTGTTTCCCCCTCCAGAAAGTTATCTTTACGCTTTCCCCTACATGGTACTGCCACAACAGCTTTATTAACTGAGATGCCTCGCTGACCTCCTGGTCCTGCAAGTGGGTGATGACATCTTCAGTCTTGAGGCCTGCCTTGTCTGATGGGCTGCCTGACTCGATAAATGACACCAGGACTCCCCTGTTCAGGGATAATCCCAGTTCAGTGGCCAGGGCTGGGGTC